>JAFPQL010000081.1 GCA_017414145.1 Oscillospiraceae bacterium
ACAGCCTGCGCCTCGCCGAGCATCCCGGCGGCAGATTCCCCGGATACGGCTCGGCTTCCGGCAGCGTGCGGCGCGTATGCAGCGGTATCAGCCGCATCTCCGAGCGGTTCCGCCATGCGGAAGCCGACTTGAAAAAGGACAAGCAGCAGCTCACGGACTTTCTCGCGGATTTCTCCCACCAGCTCAAGGGCTCGCTCTCAATCGTCCGGCTCGACCGCGATATGCTGGCGGAGCTGAAGCTGCCGCAGGACGAACAGGAACGCCTTTCCGCCGAAATCACCGGACAGCTCGACGGCATGGAAGCGCTGGTGCTGGAGGGTCTGAAGCTCGCAAAGCTCGACGCCTCTGCCGTACAGTACCGCTTCACCGAGACCGGACTGGCCGAGACCTGCCGTATCGCGGAAAGCCGCGTGACGCCGGTCTTCCGGCAAAAGGGCATCACGCTCTCCCTCAGTGCCGATCCGGACATCCGGTTCCCGCATGACCGCATCTGGCTCTGCGAAGCGATTGAAAATCTGCTCCGCAACGCCGCAGACCACGCCGGCTGCACCGAGACAGTTCTCGCACTGGAGCAGCTTCCCGGCGCGGTCAAGCTCACCGTCACCGACAACGGCAGCGGCATCCCCGCCGACCGGATCCGGCATCTGTTTGACCGGTTCAGCTCCGGCAGCAGCGCCCCGAATCACACCGGCATCGGCATGGCCATCGCAAACTGCATCTTCTCGGCGCACGGTGCCGCACTGACCGTCTTTTCATCGCCCGGCTCCGGCACACAGTTCCTCGCCGTCTTCTGCGGGGAGCCCGCGCAGCCGGAATGACGGATTTCATCCGCGATTTCTCAGAATCTGCGCGGATTTCCCGCAAAGCCGCTCCGCCCGCCGCAGAAATCCCTGCCGGCAGATGCGGATGCGGTCTGCGGTTTACTGCCATACAGAACAGAAAATCCGCACGATTTCGGCGGCTTTTGATTCCGTTCTGCAAATTTTTGCATTTTTCTCCGGTTTCCCTCTTTACATCTTCGGAAAAATCATGTATAATATATGATGTATATCAGAACATCCGGAGGTGCAACGATCATGAATCTCAAATACAAGCGTGTCCTGCTCAAGCTCAGCGGCGAGGCACTCGCGGGCGAAAAGAAGAACGGCCTGGACTTTGATGTCATTACGCCGATCTGCCGTGCCGTCAAGCGGTGCGCCGATGCCGGCGTGGAAATCGGCATTGTCGTCGGCGGCGGAAACTTCTGGCGCGGACGGTCGTCCGGTGCCATGGACCGCACCAGAGCCGACCACATCGGGATGCTCGCCACTGCGATGAATGCGCTCGCGCTCGCAGATGCGCTGGAGCATCTGGGCTGTGAGGTCCGCGTGCAGACCGCGATCACAATGACCAAGGTCGCGGAGCCGTATATCCGCAGCCGTGCCATCCGGCACTTTGAAAAGGGCAGAATCGTCATCTTCGGATGCGGCACCGGAAACCCCTTCTTCTCCACTGACACCGCCGCAGCACTGCGCGCCGCCGAAATCGAGGCGGATATCCTCATGAAGGCCACGATGGTGGACGGCGTCTACGACAAGGACCCGCACCGCTTCCCCGATGCCGTCAAATATGACCGGCTCACCTTCACCGAGGTCGTCAATGCGCAGCTCGCCGTCATGGACACCACCGCCGCAGCACTCTGCCGCGACAACGGCATGACCATGCTGGTCTTTGACCTCAGCAGACCGGACAACATCTACGATGCCTGTATGGGTAAATCCGTCGGCACGCTGGTTGTCCCTGAATAAGTACCGCAGCGAATCCATATGATAAATCTGACTGTAAGGAGTGAACAACCATGAATGAAATGATGAAAGAAAAGCTCGATGCCGCCGAAAAGCAGATGAAAAAGGTGCTCGATCACCTGCGCAGCGAATTCGGTTCCATCCGTGCGGGCAGAGCCAACCCGGCTGTGCTCGACAAGATTCCCGTCGATTACTACGGCTCCCCCACCCCGATCAATCAGGTCGCTGCCGTCTCGGTCTCCGAGGGCAGGAATCTGCTGATCACACCGTGGGATCCGAGCATGATCCGCCCGATCTCCAAGGCGATTCTCGCCTCTGATCTCGGCATCAACCCGACGGACGACGGCAAGACGATCCGTCTGGTCTTCCCGCAGCCGACCGAGGACCGCCGCCGCGAGCTCGCCAAGACCATCAAAAAGTACGGCGAGGAGGCAAAGGTCGCCGTGCGCAGCGCCCGCAGAGACCTGATGGACGCCTACAAGGCCATGAAGAAGAATTCCGAGATCACCGAGGACGATCTCAAGAGCGCCGACAAGAAGGTGCAGACGCTGACTGACCGCTTCATCGAGGATGTCGATAAGCTCGTTGCCGAAAAGGAAAAGGAAATCATGAGCATCTGACCTGCTGCATGACTGATTCCCGGTATTCCGCATTTCAAAACCAAGGAGACTCCGTTTTATGGCAAGAAAAGTTGAGCCGCCGGTACCGGCGGAAAAGCTGCCCCGTCATGTCGCCATTATCATGGACGGCAACGGCAGATGGGCGAAAAAGCGCGGTCTGCCGCGCACGGTCGGCCATGTCAAGGGCGGCCTGATGCTCCGCAAGATCATCCGTCACGCGAAGGAAATCGGCATCGAGTATCTTTCTCTCTATGCCTTTTCCACAGAGAACTGGAACCGTCCGGATGAGGAGGTCAGCAAGCTCATGGACCTGATGCGCAAGTATCTGAAGGATGTCTACAATTTCTTCGATGAGCGCGTCCGGTTCATTCTGCTCGGCGACCGCAGTGATTTTGCACCGGACATCGCCGCGATGTATACCGATGTCGAGGAGAAAACCCGCGACTTCGACCAGATGACCGTCGGCATGGCCGCCAACTACGGCTCCCGCCGCGAGATCACCCACGCCGTACAGGAAATCGCCGGACTCGTCCGGGAGGGAAAGCTTGACCCCGCCGATATCACCGAGGAAACGGTCGCAAAGCACCTCTACACGCGGGAGATGCCCGATGTCGATCTGCTGATCCGTCCCGGCTGCGAGCAGCGGATCTCCAACTTCCTGCTCTGGCAGTCCGCCTATGCGGAGCTCTATTTCTGCGATACGCTCTGGCCCGATTTCTCACCGAAGGAATTTGACAAAGCCATCGTGGAGTATGCAAACCGAACCAGACGGTTCGGCGCTGTCTGAAACCGGGCGCAGCAGCGTCCCGCAGAGTACACAGAAAGGAGTGCGGCGTTCAGCCGCCGCATTGAATTATCATGGCAACTAGAATTATTTCCGCAGCAGTCGGAGTCGTCATCACACTGCTGGTTCTCTTCCTGCACAACACCATTGTTTTCCCGATCGTTCTCGGCATCATCACCGCCATTCTCATTTTTGAATATCTGCGCGCGAACGATCTGCTCCGCTACCGGCTCTCCGCCGGCGGCGCCCTGCTGCTGGCGTTCGGTCTGCCGATTCTGTCCGATCTCTCGAAAGGGTACATCTCGCGCTTCCGGACAATGCTCTGCGTGGTCTGTGTGGTCTGCATTCTGATTGATTACATCCGGCATCAGACAAAAATGTCCCAGAAGGCTTTTTCCACGCTGATGACCGGCGTGATTCTCGTCATCATCCCGATGACCACCATCGTCATGCTGAACAACCGGCATGAGCAGCACGGTCTGGCGCTGCTGCTGCTGGGGCTCGGCGGTGCGTGGATTGCCGATTCCGGCGCGTATTTCGTCGGCAGCTCGATGGGCAAGCACAAGCTCTGCCCGAGCATCAGCCCGAACAAGACCGTCGAAGGCTTCATCGGCGGCATCTTCTTCAACATCGTCTATTTCGTGCTCTTTGCACTGATCTACAACGCCGTTTGCAGAAGAAACAATGTCAGCTTTGCGATTGACCCGTTCTCCTCGGTCATCGTCGCAATGGTCTGCGCGGTGCTCGGCACCATCGGCGATCTGACCGCCTCTGTCATGAAGCGTCAGCTTGAAATCAAGGACTTCGGAAAGCTCATGCCCGGTCACGGCGGCCTGCTCGACCGCTTTGACAGCGTGCTGCTCGTGCTGCCGTTCTTCTACGCGTATGTGGAGTCGAACGAGTTTTTCAACATCGTCAGCCTTTGATCCGACAGTCATCAGAAAAGGAGATTCTGTCACATGATGAACAGCGTTGCGATTCTCGGCTCAACCGGCAGCATCGGAACACAGGCGATTGAAGTCGCGCAGAAACACGGTCTGCGCGTCACGGCGCTCGCCGCCAACACCCGTGTCGATGCGCTGGTGCAGCAGGCAAAGCTGCTGAAGCCGGAGCTTCTGTGCATCGCAGACGAATCCCGTTATCCTGCGCTCAAGGAAGCGGCAGCCGGTCTTGGCTGCCGCCTTTTGGCAGGAATGGACGGTTTATGCGAAATTGCACAGCATTCCGGCAGCGAGATTCTGCTCAATTCCGTGGTCGGCATGGTCGGTCTGCTCCCAACCCTGACCGCGATCTCTGCCAAAAAGCCGCTCGCGCTTGCGAACAAGGAAACACTCGTCGCAGGCGGTGCGCTGGTCATGGACGCCGCCGCGGCAAACGGCGTGCCGATCTTCCCCGTGGACAGTGAGCATTCCGCGATCTTCCAGTGCCTGCAGGGCAATCAGCGCAAACAGCTCAAAAAG
>JAFPQL010000082.1 GCA_017414145.1 Oscillospiraceae bacterium
CCTCGGTTTTGTCGAGCTTTGCCGCGACCTCCGCGCATTCCTCCGGCGTCGAGCCCGCGATATTCGCGAGAATAACCGTATCGCAGGAGAACAGATGCGGCAGCTCTTTTTCGAGAAACGCGTCGATGCCGGGATTTTGCAGCCCGACAGAGTTGAGCATTCCCGCGGGCGTCTCCGCGACACGCGGCGGCAGATTGCCGGTACGCCTGCTGCCGGTCGTACCCTTTGTGGCGATGCCGCCCAGCTTGGAAAGCGGATAATATTGCTCATATTCCCGCCCGTATCCAAAGACACCGGACGCCGGAATGATCGGATTCTTGAATTCAATCCCGCAGATTTTCACAGAAAGATCAGCCATTACCAGACAACCTCCTCTGCATTGAATACCGGCCCGTTTTTGCAGACATGAAGATATTGCTCTGCTCCGCTGCTGTCCGTCGTCCGGCAGGCACAGACAAGGCACGCGCCGATGCCGCAGCCCATGCGCTCCTCCAGCGAGACTTCACAGCGGATTTCCCCCGCTTTTGCAATCGCGGCGGCCGCTTCCAGCATCCGCATCGGGCCGCAGGCATAGATCATCGTGGGTCTTTCCGCTTCGATCTGCTCCTCCAGCGGCAGCGTGACCAGCCCGTACCGTCCGGCAGAGCCGTCATCGGTGCAGAGTATCGTTCCGGCGCCGGTTTCGGCAAAATCCTCCTGCAAAATCACCGTGTCCCGATTCCGGAAGCCGGTGATGACAACCGCATTTTTCCCGTAATACCGGGCGAGCGGGAGCATGGGCGGCGTGCCGATGCCGCCGCCGATCAGAATGACGCGGGCGTCCGGATTCAGCAGCGTGAAGCCGTGTCCGAGCGGCGCGAGCAGATTGACCGTATCACCGGTGCGGAGCGCCGCAAGTGCCTCCGTCCCCTTTCCGCGCACCTCAAACACGATGCGGAGCGTGCCCGCTGTCTTGTCAATCCCGCAGATCGAAATCGGGCGGCGCAGGGTGAATCCGCCCTCCGGCAGAATGTGAACAAACTGTCCCGGCACGGCCTTTTCCGCGGCTTCGGGACACTCGATTGTCATACTCCATGCAGCGGCATTGAGCTGCTCCATGTCCGAGATCCGGCAGGTCAGCCGCTCGGTATATTTGTCCTGTCTCACAGGTAAACTTCCTTTCCTATCTCATCACAGCCGGTCATGCGCCGGCCTTGTCACATTACAGACGGTTCTGCCGCTGCGCGGCGCCGCATCTGTCACACTACTATAATAATACAGAATCGGATGCGGCCGCACGGCATTGCAGGTGCAGAGACTGTTACCCGATGTGGATGTAAGTGGTCAGATCCTCCCGCATCCGGAGTGCCTCGCGGCGTGCTGCTCCGGCGAAATCGCGTTCGTCGCAGCCCTCTTTCTTGTACGCGCAGAGAATCGCACGGGAGCTGTTGACAATCGCGCCGAGGCCGTTTTTGTCAAAGCCGCCCGCAATTCCCGCGGCACCGCCGCCCTGTGCGCCGTAGCCCGGCACCAGAAACAGCGTGTGCGGAAGCCGTGCGCGCAGCTCGGAAAGCTGCTCCGGATAAGTCGCGCCGACCACGGCGCCGACCGCGGAATATCCGTATGTGCCGATGCTGTCAGCGCCCCATTCCTCGCATTTGTCGCCCATTCTCGCGTAGAGCGGCACACCGTCGATCAGCAGATCCTGAAATTCTCCGGACGACGGATTGGAGGTCTTGCACAGCACGAAAATCCCTCTGCCGCGCTCCTTGCAGACAGAAAGCAGCGGATTGATGCCGTCCGAGCCGAGATAGCCGTTGACAGTCAGCGCATCCGCGCCGAACGGCTCGCACTCCGTCCCGCCGATCATGCAGGTGCCGAGATGCGCCGCCGCGTAGGCTTCCATGGTCGCGCCGATGTCGTTGCGCTTGCCGTCCGTGATGACATACATTCCGCGGAGCTTCGCATAGCGGATCGTGCGTTCCATCGTCTTGACGCCGTGATGCCCGTACATTTCGTAATATGCCGCCTGCAGCTTGACTGCCGGCACGATGTCGCAGAGCGCGTCGATCAGCATCTGATTATAGCGGAAAATCGCCTTGGATGCGGCCTTGAGTGTTTCGCCGTCCTCCTCCAGAAAGCTGCGGCGCAGGTATTCCGGCACATAGTC
>JAFPQL010000083.1 GCA_017414145.1 Oscillospiraceae bacterium
ATTTTGATGCCGAACGGCTCCCCGCCGACATAAACATCCGCAGGCCGGACGGTCGTCAGGGAAACGGTCTTGACCGGGATCATCCCGAACAGCCGGAGCTCCGCCTCCTGCACCTGCGGCACCGAGGGCGATGTGCTCCGCAGCGTGACCGGCAGCAGCGTCTGAATGCTCAGCGGGCGGTCGGTCTCCGTATAATAGTGATCGGGCAGGCCGAGCGCATAATGCTGCACGGCACCGCCCAGCCCGATGCCCAGCGCAGCCGCCGCGGTACAAAGCCGCATGATCCATTTCTGTGTATTTTTCATCTGTACGTCACCTTTCTGTGCGGGCAGTACCCGCTTCCGAACTTTTTGCTCCCGCACAGTGCTAGTATGGACAGAAACGGCGCGTACCAATCAGCAAATTTGCTGACAGATTCTCCGGCATATTCTGACATATTTTTGTTTCTGTATATCATTTATTATCTGCGCATTCGTATAAAAAATGCGTCTGCCAAAACACGACAGCACATCTGCTTTCTCGACAAAAGCCCGCCGATTCCGGCACGGCAGCAATTTCAGATATAGCAATAATAACGTATACACGTATTTTTCATCATGTTTCGCAGATTATTCCCTCTCTCGACAGAATCAGGCTTTCTTCGTGATTCTTCGCTCTTGCATTTTGTTCCCCGGTGTGCTAAAATGGAAACATAACGCAAAAGGAGGTAGAACCATGCAAAAGCAAGTCAAGGTTCTCATCGGTGACGACACGGCGGAGTACGGTGTATCCTGCGCCAGTGTCCTGCGCGCACAGGGAATGTACGCATATACAAGACCGAAAAACGGAAATACCGTTCTGGAGTCGATCCGCAATGATACGCCGGATGTGGTCGTGGTAGACGCCGTTCTGCCGCATATGGATGCCATTGAGCTGATGAAAAAAACGAATGCCGCAGGCGGAAAGCGTCCGGCATTCATCGTCACATCGTCGTATGACAACAGCTTTGTCGAGCAGCAGGTCATGCAGAACGGAGCGGCCTACTTCATGCTGAAGCCGTTTGACCTGAACGTCCTCGGCGAGCGCATCTCCCTGCTGACGAACAAGCAGCCGCTCGGCGCATTCACAAACCGCGCCGGACAGGATCTTGCAATCACAATCACGGATATCATCCACCAGCTCGGTGTTCCGGCGCATATCAAGGGCTACCACTATCTGCGCTGTGCGATCGTCAGCGCGTATCACGAGCCGGAGCTGCTCGACAGCGTCACCCGGCAGCTGTATCCGCGGGTCGCGGAGCAGTTCTCGACAACGCCGTCCCGCGTGGAGCGCGCGATCCGCCACGCGATCGAGATCGCATGGGACAGAGGCAATCTCGATACGCTCAATTCCTTTTTCGGCTATACGGTGAACACCTGCAAGGGCAAGCCGACCAATTCGGAGTTTATTGCACTCATCACAGACAAGCTCCGCCTGCAGCACCAGCAATAATGTTATCAACCGCAAATGTGCGGAAAACGGAGGTAAAAATTATGGCACTGAAACAAATCAATCCGGAACAGCTCGGCTTCAACCCGTTTGAAGCGATCGGCAGGCAGTGGTTCCTGCTGACCGCCGGCAACCGGCTGACCGGCTGGAACACGATGACCTGCTCGTGGGGCGCGGCGGGCGTCCTGTGGAACAAGCCGTCCGTCACCTGCTATGTGCGTCATTCCCGGTATACGCTGGACTTCATGGAATTGCAGGATGTGTTTACGCTGTCGTTCCTTGGGGACGAGCACCGCAAGGCACTGGCGTTCTGCGGCTCGCATTCCGGCAGAAACTGCGACAAAGCTGCGGAAAGCGGCCTGCATCCGGTTGAACTGGGCGATGCAATCACCTTTGAGGAGGCAAAGCTTGTGTTTATCTGCAAAAAGCGTTATGCCGCAGACATGGACATCGCGGATATCCCGGAGGACGCAAAAGCCAGCTTCTACGGCGATAACGATGCGCACCGCCTGTACATCGGCGAGATCGTCGCCTGCTATCAGCAGGACTGAAACAGACAATCCCCGAAGCTTGCCGGAAGGCAGGTTCCGGGGATTTTTTCTTGTATACAATCGCCGGGCGCAGAGCGCAATATCGTCTGTATGCCGTTTCAAGTTGTGGATATTTGAGCTTCCCGGTGCGATGATGAGGTCATCTTCCGGGCGGCATCACTCTTCACTTTTCATTATTCGTCATTCACGCTTCACTGAATCATACAAAAAGGACGCCGACTGTTACGCCAGCGTCCTTTTGTTTCAATTTCAGTGATTCCTTCGGCGTGCTTCAGCACTGGGAGCAGTGACCGAACAGAAGCCGCGTCTAGCGGCGTGTACCGCGAAAAATGGGAGCGGTTCGCTATCCGCCCCCGGAGGGAAATGCTAGCGCGGGCTCCGCGCCCCCGGAGGGAAACGCCAGCGGGCACTGCCCGCCCGCTGGCACGTTTCGGCAAGATTCGCATAAGATAAAGCGATCCGGGAACGGAAATCCACGAACAGGAAGTGATCTCCCTGAAACAGATTACATTGCTCACCGCGGGCGGCGACCTGCGGCAGATCACGGCAGCCAAGCGGCTCGCGGCGCACCACAGCGTCAGCATGACCGGCTTTGACCGCTTCGGTGCGCTGCCCGCGGACATCACCGCCGCAGACCTCTCCGCCATGCCGCCGCAGTCCCTTGACGCGCTGCTCCTGCCGATGCCGGTCACGCAGGACGGCCTGTTTCTTTTTACGCCGTTTTCCGGCAGCGCGATCCGTCTGGCGTCGCTGCTGCCGCTGGTCAGAGCGGGCGGCACCGTGTTCGGCGGCCGATTCCGCGAGAGCGAACGCCGCATGATCGAGTCCGCGGGGCTCCGCGCCGCCGATTACGCGGAGCAGGAGACCTTTGCGCTCCGCAACGCCGTCCCGACCGCAGAGGGCGCGATCCAGATCATCATGCAGGAGCTGCCGGTCGTACTGCAGGGGCTCCCCTGCCTTATTCTCGGTGCGGGACGGGTCAGCCGTGCTTTGCAGCAGCGGCTCCGTGCGCTCGGCGCGGAGGTGACCGTCGCAGCCCGGCGGTGTGCTGACCTTGCGCGGAGGGAGGGCGCAAAAGAGAAACCGGCAGCAGCCCGCCGCCGGTCTTTTTTCACTTGATTC
>JAFPQL010000006.1 GCA_017414145.1 Oscillospiraceae bacterium
AGCAGCCTTCGCCGCCTTTTCCGCGAGCGCATCCTGTCTGCCGTAGATGCCGCCGACAATCAGCGAGGCCAGCATCAGCGCGCCGACCAGAATGCCGACGCCGTAGAAATACACCTTGTTGTTCGGGTTGATGAACACGAGCAGGAAGAGCGCGGTGGCAGCCGCACGGATCAGATGATGCCAGCGCTTTGTCCGCAGGAACTGTGCGCCGAAGAACAGCGTCGCAATGATGCAGAGCAGGACAATCCGCGTCGTGCCGAGGGGAAACAGGGTATTGAGGTCGTTCATGGGAAAAATCTCCTTTGAAAAATTGAATCCGGCAGCACCGCAATGCGGTTACTGCTCCGGTTCCGCGTCATAGAACACGCGGTATTTCCGGGTACTGTGTGTATAGGCGCTGACGGCGAGCCCGATGCAGAGAAACATCGAAACCATTGCCGTTCCGCCGGCGCTGAAGAACGGCAGCGGCACGCCGATGACCGGCATCACCTTCAGAACCATGCCGATATTCAGCAGGCAGTGCGTAAATACCACGGCAAACACACCCATGCAGATCGTTTTGCCCATGGTGTCCCGCGCACTGCGGCTGTCCGAAAAAATCCGCAGACAGATGATGACGAACAGCAGAATCACCGCAGCGGCGCCGACAAAGCCGAACGCCTGCGCGATAAACGAGAAGATGAAGTCATTGTGCATTTCCGGCACGCTGACATAGTTTTCCGCCTTCAGGCCCTGTCCGAGCAGCCCGCCCGTGCGGATTGCCCGCAGACCGAGGTCCTGCTGATATTCCAGCCCCAGCGGATCGGTGCCCGGATGAATCAGCACGAGGATGCGCCCCCGGTGCACATCGCCGAACACATGATTCCAGACAAACCAGAGCCCGACCGGCAGTACGGCGCAGCCCGCCAGAATATACCAGAAGGAAATGCCCGCCGCAAACAGCATAAAGACCGTTGCCGCGGCAAAAATGATTGCCGTTCCGTAGTCGCCCTGCACGGCGACAATGCCCATCGGCACCGCGGCGTGCAGCAGCAGCAGCAAAAGCTGTGCGGGGCGGTTCATCCGCTTGTGTACTTTTGAAATATGATAGGAGAAGGTCAGCAGAAAGACCAGCTTCAGAATCTCCGAGGGCTGAAGCTGGATGAATTTCAGGTCAATCCAGTTCCGGTCATCCGCGCCCTCTCTGCCGTAGCCGAGCCCGGTGAAGGTCAGTCCGACCAGCGCGAGTGCGGCGGGCGCATAGAGAAACCAGAATTTCGCCAGCTTCCGGTAGTCGATTGCGGCGACGGTCAGGCAGCCCGCAAGCCCCAGTCCGACCGAGATCAGCTGCACCAGCCAGTCGTTGGAATCGACCTCGTCGGTGACCTGCCGCGCATACATGACATACAGCAGCAGCACACTGATGCAGCCGCAGAGAATGACCGGAATCAGCAGGGCGTAGTCAAGCCGCCGTGCAAAGCCGCCGACGGATTTCAGTTTGTTTTTCACACATTCCGTCCTTTCCGGTGCGTCATCCGCCGAAGCGGAAGTCTCCGTGATAGAAATACCGGAACCAGTCGGCGAACGCAATGACCTCCGGCGTATCGCGGCAGACGCAGATGTCGTCATAGCGTGCCAGCAGAACCGGCTCATCCTGCTCGTCAATCAGGTACAGCCACTTGACGCCGTAGATATCCTTTCCGGGGTTGAGGGCCTTTTCCGGCGCCTGCTTCAGCGAAGCGGCATCGGCGGCGAGCTGCCAGAGCGTCTCGCGCTCCTCCTGACTCATGATGTTGACGACGGTCGCGCCGCCGCGGTAATCCTCTTTGAGCACACTGAGCCAGTCGCCGTCGGGGTCCACGGGATGCCGGTAGTTGTAGTTGTTGCCGTCGCTGTCGAAATAATTGACCTGCTGGGTGTGCTTTCCGTCCACCTCTGTGTTGTCGTAGATCATGACGAGGACGATATCCTGCTTCGGGCGGACGGCGCCGGCTGTCTCAATCGGTGTGTCATGCCGGGCGTTCCGGTCCTCGGTGACATCCGTGAACATCGCGTCGAAATAATCTGCATTGGAATTGTCCTCAACGGGGACGGGAACCCGCTCGCTGCCGGTTCCCTTTGTGCATCCGGCCGCTGTCAGCGCGGCAAGCAGCAGCGCCGGCAGAATCCGGTATCTGTTTTTCATTGTTCTTCCCTCTCGTTTCGATTCGGCTTCTGTTAAGGCAATACCGCACAGAGCTGGTGGTGCAGATGCGCCGCCAAGCCGTCAGGCGGGCTTTGTGCGGTGTTGCCTTAATGTCCGGCAGGTACCTGCCAGTATTTGCGGTCGAGCGTGCGGTACTGCACCGCCTCCGCGATATGCTCCTCGCCGATGACCTCGGCGTGCTTTAAGTCGGCGGCCGTGCGCGCAACCTTGAGCAGACGGTCATAGGCGCGGGCGGAAAGGCCGAGCTTTTCAAAGACCGCCTTGAGCCTTGCCTTTGCCTTGTCAGTCATCGGGCAGAAGGCGGCGAGCTTGTCCGGCGTAATG
>JAFPQL010000084.1 GCA_017414145.1 Oscillospiraceae bacterium
AGTCGCTGGTCTGCCACCCCGCCACGATGACGCACGCGTCCATTCCGGCTGCGATCCGCAAGCGGGTCGGCATCACGGACGGTCTGATCCGGCTGTCCGTCGGCATCGAGCACAGCGCAGACATTCTGGCGGATCTGGAACAGGCGATTGCCGCCGCAGAGATCAAATGAGGTTAAGAAGATGCAGTATTACGATTCGATGCAGGCGCTGATCGGCCGGACACCGCTGGTCCGCCTCGGAAACATCATAAAAAAAGAGGGCGTCAATGTCTTTGCGAAGCTGGAGCTTTGGAATCCGTCCGGCAGCGTCAAGGACCGCACGGGCCTTTACATGGTCAACGACGCGGAGCAGCGCGGGGTGCTCCGTCCCGGCGGCACGATCGTCGAAGCGACTGCCGGCAATACGGGACTCGGCATTGCCTTTGCCGCGCTGAACAGGGGATACCGGATTATTTTTGTCGTGCCGACGAAATTTTCCGCGGAAAAGCAGGCGCTGATGCGCGCACTGGGCGCTGAGGTCGTCAACACGCCGCGGGAGAAGGGAATGCTCGGCGCGGTCGAAAAGGCGGAGGAGATCAAGGCGGAGATTCCCGGCTCCGTCTCGCTGGAACAGTTCAAAAACCAGAGCAACCCGCTGGCGCATTACGAGACGACCGGCCGGGAAATCTATGAGGCGCTGGACGGCCGCATTGATTATGTTGTCGCGGGCGCGGGCAGCGGCGGCACTTACACCGGCATTCTGCGCTATCTCAAGGAGCGGAATCCGGCGGTGCGCGGCATTCTGGCCGATCCGGTCGGCTCGACCATGGGCGGCGGCGAACACAGCGACTACAACATCGAGGGCATCGGCAATGATTTCATCGCCGACACGATGGATATGACGCTGGTCGATGATGTCATCAAGGTGACGGATGACGAAGCCTTTGAAACGGCGCGTCTGCTGGCAAAAACAGAGGGCATCTTCGCGGGCTCGTCCTCCGGTGCGGCTGCGGCGGCGGTGCGGAAGCTGACAGAGCGCGTCAGCAGCGGCAATATTGTCACGGTATTTCCGGACCGCGGAGACCGTTATTTCAGTACCGGATTATTTGGTTGATGAGGTGAGAACATGACTTTACAGCAGCTCAGATATGCGCTGACAATCGCGGAGACCGGCTCGATGAACAAGGCGGCGGAGCAGCTCTATGTCTCGCAGCCCTCGCTGACGGCATCGGTTCAGGAGCTGGAAAAGGAAACCGGCATCCAGATCTTCAACCGCAGCGGACGCGGCGTGACCGTCACGAACGACGGTGCGGAGTTTTTGCAGTATGCGCATCAGGTCGTCGGGCAGTTTGAAATCCTGACGGAGAAATACAGTGCAAAGGGCGGCGTCAGAAAGAAATTCGGCGTGTCCGCACAGCATTATTCCTTTGCGGTCAAGGCGTTTGTGGAAATGGTCAAGCGGTTTGATACGGCGGAATATGAGTTTGCGATCCGGGAGACAAAGACGGCGGAGGTCATCAGCGATGTCGCCAGTCTGCGCAGCGAGATCGGGATTCTCTACCTCAATTCCTTCAACCGCAAAGCCATTACCAAGCTGCTGCACTCCGGCGGTCTGGAGTTCACCCCGCTGACCAAATGCCGGCCGTATGTCTATCTCTGGAAGGGGCATCCGCTTGCGAAGCAGAAGCAGATCAGCTTTGCCGATCTGGCGGAATATCCGTGTCTGTCCTTTGAACAGGGTGCAAACAGCTCGTTTTACTATGCGGAGGAGATTCTGACGACGGCGGAGTACCCCCGGACGATCAAGGCGAACGACCGCGCCACGATGCTGAACCTGATGATCGGTCTGAACGGCTATACGCTCTGCTCCGGCATCATCTGCGAGGAGCTGAACGGCAGCGATTACCTCGCCGTACCCTTTGAGACGGCGGAGGAGGATGTCATGGAAATCGGCTATATTACGCTGAAAAAGACACTCCGCAGCAAGGCCGGCACGATCTATATTGAGGAGCTGCGGCGGTATCTGGGTATCGGAAATTCCGATACCTGACAATCGTTCTTTTGTATTGGACAGACTGGCTTCCGCGCAGTATCATAATAGCATACCAATCCGATGGGAGAATCAGACGATGAAAGAGATTATCTGGATCGGACGCGGCGGACAGGGCGCTTTCACGGCGGCAAGACTGTTCGGCGCGGCCTATACCGCAGACCGGGATGCGCATTATGCGCTCTGCTTTCCGTCCTTCGGGCCGGAACGGCGCGGGGCTCCGGTCAGAGCCTTTACGAAGCTCGATGAAAAGCCCGTTTTGGACCGCAGTCAGACCGAGCAGGCGGATTATATTGTGGTGCTTGATGAAAC
>JAFPQL010000085.1 GCA_017414145.1 Oscillospiraceae bacterium
CAAAAAGACCGGGGCCGAAGCCCCGGTCTTTGCGTATGTCCGTGTGTTTCAGTCGTCCCCGTATTTGCGGCGGCGGGCGACCTTGATCTCCTGGATGATCACCAGCAGGAGGATCAGCGCGGGGATGCCGATGAGCGGATACTCGATGGGGATCGCGCTGATCGGATCGTCGCCGCCGAATGCAAAATCATAGACATACTGAATGGCGGCGTCAAAGAACAGGCGCGGAGGCGGATTCCGCTTGACATAACGGTAAAGCAGGGAGCCGCCCTTACAGATGCGGAGCATTTCCGTCAGGGGATTGAAGATGATGCTGTCCGCAAATTTGTTCATCCAGAAGGAGCCGTATCCGAGCATCTTCAGCGTACCGTCGCAGCGGAACTCGCTCAGCAGCGGCGTGTTGTAGAAGCTGTATTCACCGATTGCCTCAACGCCCGCGCCGATCGTGACAGACCGAAGTGAAACTGCGTCCGTGCAGAACATATCGCCGATGCTCCGGCAGCGGTCCCCGACCGTGAGGCTTTCCAGCCGCGATGCGCCGCGGAAGGCTCTGCTGCCGATGCACTCCAGCTCCGCCGGCAGGGTAATATGTCTGAGGCCGGTGCAGCCGTGGAAGAAGTCGTCGCCGATCTGGCGGATCGTGTCCGGCATGATGAGCGTTTCAATGGCCATGCACCCGAATTCCGGCTGGCTTGTGAACGCGCTGTTCTCAACCGCGACAACCGGTCTGCCGTTTAATTCGGACGGGATTGTGACTTCCTTCTGGAAGCCGCTGTTGATACACTTTACAATGGAGCAGCTTTCCGGATCCTCTGCAATTTCCCATTTGCAGCCGTTCGCGTTGACGACGGGTCTGGCCGACGCGGAGAAAGCCGGGAACATATTTTTGGTGTTGCTCTTGACCGCGGTGCCCTCAAAGCTGTTGCTGCCGGCGCCGAATGCGGAGCGGAGCTTCGGGACCGTGTTCACATTGCGCGCCGCGGGATTTGCCTTTGCTGCGCTGCCTTCCGGTGCGCCGTCCGCGTCTTCCGCCCCGTCATCGGATACGGCAGGCGCGGACGGGTCGTCGGCATCCTCGCTGCGGCCGTCGGACGGGTCCTGCACGAGCTGGCGCAGATCGGGCAGCTCAATCGACCGTACTGTCAGAATCTTCGTGATGTTTTCCAGACACGCGAGCGTTTCCGCTTCGTCCGCGGCTTCATCCGCAGACGCGCCGGCCTTTGCCAGCGTATAAATCTGCTTCATCATGCTGTTCAGATTCCAGTCGTCCGGATTCAGGACGCGGCGCAGAATGCGGTGCTGCTCCTCGGTCAGGCAGTCATGTCCCGCTTCGCTGTACGCGGCGTAGGTCTTGTACGCAAAGAGGTTTTCCGGAATGATATCCAGATATCTGGCGGACGCTTCCGCGACCGGCTCGCTGCCGTCCACAAGCTGCCACATCAATTCCTCGACCGGCTTGAAGCTGACCCCCGCATAGACGAATGCGGCATAGCGCTCAAAGCACATAATCGCATACATGGTTCTGGCCGGCAACGGCAGTTTTTCAAAATCCGCAGTGTTCATGTCACTGTCTCCTTCCATTCCTGATGCTGATGCGTTCGGCAAAATGCCTCTTTTAATCATATCATGTTTTATGCCGGAAGTCAAGTAAAACCGGCAAATTGGGAGTGGCCGGTCAGGGCGTTTTTCGTAAACTGCGGAATGGAAAGTCCGGAATCGGGAGTGAGGCTCTGATCCGCGGCGCGTGTCAAAATTACAGTTTTTGGTCGGGCTTTTTTGCGCGGAGCCCGTTCCGTTCATTTCTGCAAAACAAACAGTGCCCCGTTGGCCGGGACACCGTTTGTTTTGTATTTGCAGGGGTGCATTACGGCTTCAGCTCCGTGACCTTGCCGTCGGTCAGGGAGACCAGCAGGTCAGGCTGATCTTCGTAGTGATTCGTCTCCCACATTGCGGAGATGATGACCGCGTCGCGGGAAACATCCGCGATCAGCATTGAGTACTCGCTGCCGAGCGCAGCAACTGCGGCGGTCTTGCCGGTTGCCGGGAAGTATTCGATCAGATCTTCTTTTCCGCTTGCGGTATTCCAGCCGGCGCTGAGGATTCTGCCGTGGACATTGTGGATATCATGTCCGGTGTAGCTGTCCGTGAGCAGCTTCATGCTGCCGTCTGCCGTGTTGAGCTCATTGAGTGCCGGATTCTGGCCCTGTGCGTTCGCCAGAATCAGCACCTTGCCGTTTCCGATCGGCGTGAAGAAATTTGTCATCAGTGTTCCGGCCTGATGCTTCGCGTAATACGCGGTGTTCTTTCCCGCGCCGGGAACCGGCATCCGGATCACAAGCTGCTCTGTATAATCCGTGGCATAGACTGCGGTTCCGTCCGGGTCGCCCTGCCAGAGTGCGGTGCCGATCTCGTACTTTTCGTCCGGATCGCCGTGGCCGTAGTTTCTGG
>JAFPQL010000007.1 GCA_017414145.1 Oscillospiraceae bacterium
CAGACCTCCGCCGCCGTATAGCAGTTCGTGTAGATGTTGCCGGTTCCGGTTGCCCATGTTGCCTGCACCTTTGCGATTTCCTGCGAATTTCCGTCCGAATCGGTGCGCAGAATCTTCGTGTAGACATCCGACGGCACCCGCACGGTGTCCGGATTGTTCGTTTTCGCATACAGCCATGTGCCGTCCGGCAGCGGCGTGACCGCGTCGAGTGCGCCGCGCCAGAAGGCATTTTCAAAGCGCGTCGAGCTGCACACGATCTCATTTCCTTCGGAAAAATAATTCCAGTCGTCGGCCTGATGTGCGCCGTCCGCCTGCATATACGCGTCGCTGACGAGGACATATTCATGCAGCGAATGGCCGAGCATATCCGGCGAAATGTCGTCGTAGGTGATGTCGCAGTGATACCACTCGCCGTCCACCCGCACCACATTCCACATATGCTTCAGCGAATCGCTCGTGATCGGGTAGCAGGCAATGCCGGCCGCACGGCAGAGCACGCACATTGCCAGCGCATAGCCCTGACAGACCGCGTCGCCGTCCACCATGGCGGCATAGGCGTCGTTGCGGGTATAGGTCAGGTCATAGGCACAGCGGGTCGCCAGCCAGTCGTGGAAATACAGCACGGTTTCCGCCTCGGACCATCCCGGCTGTACGCCGCTGACAACCTCCTCCAGCGTGCGCGCAAATTCGGCTTTCATGGCAGGAATCTGCTCCGCGTCATAGGTGTACTTGACCCAGAAGCTGTAGACGGTGGAGCCGGCTGCGCGGTAGCCGAAGGCAGAGCTGACATAGAAGCGGTCCGCCGTGGTGTAGAGCTTGTCGTAATACTCCCGGATGCAGTCGTCCAGCGACATACTGATGCCGAACATGGAGACGGTTTCGCGGAGCTGATCCCATGATTCCTCCACACGCCGGCGGAAGGTTGATTCACCCGCTGCCTCTGCCGTCGTGCCGGGCGACAGTCCGGCCGCCAGCAGACAGGACGCTGACAGAAGCGAAGCGGTCAGGCGTCTGATGAGTTGCTTCATACGGATTCCCCCTTTAACGGATCACGGACAGTGCGGTTCTTCTGTCTTCATCGTACCATTTCCGTCTTAAACGAAGCTGAATGATGCGGTCTGCCGGTCAGACGGGGCGCAGACCGCCTCTATCGGTATTATAACAAAAAGCGCACCGGATTTCCAGCATCAAACTGCCGAAAAACCGATGCGCGATTTGTGCGTAGTGCCCAAAACAAAACGGGTTTTACTTGAAAGAATCCATCATTTAAGGAGATTCAGCGCCAAGCTTTTTTGTGCGGTGCTGCCTTAATGCTGTTCGGACTGCTCAACGGCCTCTGCCGGGCTGAGATTGCCGAGCATGACCTCCAGCAGCGCGGTGCCGTAACGCTCCAGCATCGAGAGGGAGACATACAGCGTGTCCTTGACGGTCTCGTGCGAGATGAGGACATCCTCGTCGCCGCAGTACTGCGAGGTGCGGTAGCGGATTTCACCGTCTGCCATATCCATTTCAAAGCCGCCGCGGATCAGACCGTAGTTTGCGCGGTTGAGAAATTCCAGCACATTTGCGCGGGACTCCTCGTCCGCGGTCAGCGGGAGGGTCGCCAGCACCATGAAGCAGGTGTTCCGCACCTGAATCGCCACATTGCAGCGGCGGAATTTGCATTTCAGAGACACGCCGAACCGGATGACTCCGTTTTCGTCGGTCGGATCAAATTTCCATTCGTCCGCACGGAGAAAGTCCTCGACGGTTTCCGCAATTTTCAGAGAATATTCCTGCATGAAAAGACTCCTTTCCGGTTTGGCCGCAGATGCGGCTCTTTTACCAGAAGTATACCAGAAATCCGGCGGTTTGTCAAGTAGGTGCGGTTATTTCCGGCGCGCCGTGCCGAAGAACACCTTGTCAAAGAAGTCCTTGGTCTTCTCCCCGCCGAGCTGCTTTTTGAAGACATCGGTCGAAACGCCGCCGTTTTTGATGAGATTGTCGCTGTACTCCTGCGTCAGTCTGAGCTTTTCCGCTCTGCCCGCCTCGTCGAGCAAAGGGGCGTCCTTTGCGGCTTCCATATATGATCTGATCGCGTCGCAGAACATCTCGCGGACGGTTTTATCGTCTGCGCGCTTCAGCTTCTTGTGCATGGCAACGGACAGCAGATTGTCATACCAGTAGGAGCCGGTTTCCAGCTCCCCGATGCTGCTGTAGCGTCCCTGAAATTCGCGCAGACCGGCCAGCACCTTTGTGTACGCCGCCGTGCTCTTGTCCGGCACGAGATCGTAGAACTCGGTATAGGCCTTGCGGTTGCCGAGCGGATACATATAGTCCATTGAGAGCAGCGGCAGATCCGCGCTGTACGGCGTGATGACGAAGGAAACCATCTGCATGAAGCCCATGTTCACGCGCATGACGGAGAGATTGCCGAAATCGTTGTCATCCGGGTACGAGAGATCGTACTGCTGCACATGGAATTTCAGCAGGCCGTACATTTTGATTTCGCTGTATTCGCCCGCATCGACCGGCGTGACCTTGCAGAAATCAGAGAGCGACGCCATGCCGGCGTCCAGCGTCTGATTCATCTCCTTCATGTTGCGGGAGGCGTTCCAGCCGATGAAGCCGACGAGCGCGCCGATCAGCAGCAGAATCACCAGCAGCACGACCGGCCATTTTTTCCGTTTGACCGTTTTGGTACCTGTTTTTGACATTTCTGATACTTCCTTTCCGGTGTGATATAAAACGAAAGTCTCCCGCCGGACGGACAGGAGACTTTGCTTTGGTGAGGATGAGCGGACTTGAACCGATGACCCCCTGCATGTCAAGCAGGTACTCTAACCAACTGAGCTACACCCTCACAACAAAAACTATTATATCATATTTCATCCGGTTTGTCAAGCCCTAATTCGGATTTTCTGAAAAAAATCTCAGCGGTGCCGTTTTTGCTTGTAATTCTGCGGACACCGTGCTATAATAGAGACAGACCGCTTCCGCTTTTTACCCCAAAGGAGCATGATATGGCATACGCAGATTACATCAAAGCACAAAAATTAGCTGAAAAGCAGTACCGTCAGGCGACCGCACGCGGCGCCTATCCGTATCTTCCCGTGCTGGAGGATCTGATCCGCGGCGGCACGGAGGAAAGCCGTGTCCCGCTCGGACAGATTGAAATTCCCGTCTCCATGATCGCCGGCACCGCGTCCGCGGAGCGCACAAAGGCCTTTGCGTCGAATTTCATGCCGCTGCTGGACTATGACACGGAGTTCGGCGCCAAATGGTCGGCGCTGTACGATTCCGTGCAGGAGGTCGGCATCAATGAGCCGATCGGGGTGCTGGAATATATGCAGCGGTTCTATGTGATCGAAGGCAACAAGCGCGTCAGCGTCTCGCGCTTTAACGGCGCGGTCAGCATCGAAGCACAGGTGACGCGGGTGCTGCCGCGGCCGAACGATTCCGTTGAGTACCGCATCTACGCCGATTTCCTTGATTTTTACCGCGTTTCCGGCATCTACGAGATTCAGATGACGCAGACCGGTTCCTTTTCGCGGCTGCTGGCGGCGATTCCCGCGGACGACAGCAGCGGACAGAGCCCTGTCTGGTCGGAGGATCTGCGGCGCGATGTCCGCTTCCTCTACGCGGTCTTTGAGTCCTATTTCATCAGCCGCGGCGGCCAGAGAATGGCGGTGACGGCGGGCGACGCCTTCCTGCACTTCGTCGAAATTTACGGCTTTGACGCGGTGCGGTCGCTCTCTTCTGCCGAGATGCACCGTGCGATGGACCGGATCTGGGCGGAGTTCCGCGTGCTCGCCGATTCCAGCCCGTCCTCCTATATTCTGGAGCCGACTGTCGAATCGCACCGCATCGCCCTGACGAAAATCCTGCCGATCAGCAGCACGGTGCTGAAAATCGCCTTCCTCTATCCGAGGGACCCCGAACGCTCCGCATGGAGCTATAACCACGAGCTGGGACGGCTGTATCTCAACGATACCCTCGGCGACGCGATTGAAACAACCCCGATTGTCACGGAGGCGGCGGAGGCGGAGGATGTCATCCGCAATCTCGCGGAGAGCGGCTACCGCATGATCTTCACGACCTCGCCGGTCTTTCACGCCGCCAGTATGCGCACGGCAGTCGCCTTTCCGGATGTCATCATCATGAACTGCTCGATGAACTCCGCGTACAGGCAGGTCCGCACCTATTATCTGCGCATCTACGAGGCGAAGTTCATCACGGGCATCATCGCCGGCTCGATGACGGAAAACGAGCGCATCGGCTACATTGCGGATTATCCCGTGCTCGGCACACCGGCGTCCGTCAGTGCGTTTGCGCTCGGCGTCAAGCTCGTCAACCCGCGTGCGATGGTTTATCTGGACTGGTCCACGCTTGAAAATCACGATCCCGCCGACTATTTCCGCGAAAAGCAGATCGACCTGATCTCCGACCGCGACCTGAGTGCGCCGGGCAATCCCGACCACGACTTCGGCCTGTACGGTCTGTACGGCGGGCAGTCCTTCCGGCTGGCGGCGCCGGTCTGGAACTGGGGCAGTCTCTACGAGGAAATGGTGCGCTCGGTGCTGATCGGCGCATGGAAGAACGACGCCAACCGCAACGAGACACACGCGCTCAATTATTTCTGGGGGATGTCCTCCGGCGCGATTGAGGTCGCGTGCTCCTCGCGTCTGCCCAGCGGGACGCAGAAGCTCGTCACGCTGATGCAGCGTCAGATTGCAAAGGGCGCGTTTCACCCGTTTACCGGCGTGATTTATACGCAGGACGGCAGCTGCGTCGCCCAGCCCGGCGTCACCCTGACACCGGAGCAGATCGTCCGCGCAGACTGGTTCCCCGACAATGTTGTCGGCAGAATTCCCGATGCCGCGGAGCTCGCCCCGGCCTTCCGCTCCTTCACCGCACAGCACGGGCTTCACGCCCTGCCGCCCCCGCCGGAAAAACTGTCCGCAGGACAGCCCGAATCCTGACAGCGCGCCGTAAGCGCCGCAAACTGCCGTGGAAAGGTTGAAGCTGAATTATGAAAATTATGGTGATGTCCGATGTTGAGTCCAAATCCCTGTGGGATTTTTACCGGCCGGAAAAGCTGGAGAATGTGGAACTGATTATCTCCTGCGGCGATCTGCACCCGCACTACCTCACCTTTCTGGAGACGGTGTCCAACCTGCCGCTGCTGTATGTCCACGGCAATCACGACGAAAAATATGCCCAGACGCCGCCGGAGGGCTGCGAGTGCATCGAGGACCGCGTGTATGTCCACAACGGCATCCGGATCCTCGGACTGGGCGGCTCCATGCGATACCGCCCCGGCGAGCACCAGTATACCGAGCGGGAGATGCGCTGGAGAATTCACCGGCTCCGCTTAAAGCTGATGCGGACACGCGGCTTTGACATCCTCGTCACGCACGCGCCGGCACAGGATTTCCACGACGGCAGCGACCTGTGCCATCAGGGCTTCGCCGCCTTCCGGAAGCTGCTTTCGCAGTATGCCCCGAAATATTTTATTCACGGGCATATGCACATGGACTACGGCGAAAATACGCCGCGCATCAGCAGGCTCGGCGAGACGGCGGTCATCAACGCCTTCCGCACCTACACCTTTGACTACGAGACGGCGGCACAGGAGGCCGTACAGGAGGCAGTACAGCGAGTGACCGAATGACGGGCGGCAGCATATGCTGTAACACGGGCAGCGTGCTGCGGCAACGGCGTTCGGAAGCGGCACACATTCAGCCCGAATCTGCTGAGAAATGAGTGAGAATCATGATGATTGATGCAAGCCTCGGACGCGCAGGCTGCTGCGGATTTCCCGCCTGCCCGCCGCAGCCGCCGTTTCCGTCACCGGATTCACCGCTGTTTCCGCCGCCGGCCGGCATGAACGGCCCTTCTGCGCTGAACATTCAGCTTGCGACGGCACAGCCCGCCGTCGCAAACGGCGCGGTCATTCCGATGGGCGCCGCGGTCCGGCAGTACGGCGACAACCTGAGCTATGACGCCGCCAATCACGCGGTCATCGTCAACCGCCCCGGCATCTACGCCTTCACATGGCAGATGCTGGTCAGTGCGGCGGTGACGGACGCAGTGGTGACGCTGCAGTCGCTGGACGGCGCCGTCGTGCTGGCACAGTCCGGCGTACCGGTCGGGGCGGATGCGCCCGTGCTGCTGACCGGTTCCGCCGTCGCAAGGCTGATGCCGGGCACATCGTGGGTGCTGGTCAACAATTCCGGCAGCGCGGTTTCGCTGGGCGTTGCGGGGACGGCGCCTGCGGCATTCGCGGCCTCCGAAACAGTCACAGAGCTGCGCTGAGCAGTGAAAAAGCCATAGCATTTCTGACTGCGCGTCAAAAATGCTATGGCTGATTCTTTTTTGGGGAAGGGGACTCACGCTTGCTGAACAGCAGGCTTCATATTCCGCAGGTCTGCTTCGGGAATCTCCGCGAGCAGCGCACAGACAGCGTTCTGAATCTCCGTCATTGGGGGAAGCAGCGGATGCAGCACCGCACGCAGTCTGTCGTAATATGTCTGATACCGTTCAGCGACATCCAGCCCCTGTTCCGTGAACCGGATCTGTCCGTCTGCGGATTTTTCGATCCAGCCGCGGGAGAGGAATACTTCCAGCATGGAGTGTACGCTCGATTTTCTCACCGCGAGCATGGATGCGAGGCGCACACCCCGGACCGGGCGTCCGGCATCGTGCAGGGACTTGATTGCGAGCAGATACCGGATATTGGCGGATGTCATAGTGTCGTTTTGTGGCATGATGATTTTGCTCCTTTTAGTGCCGGTGGCATTCTCCGTGCATGGCGCAGTGCGCACAGCCGCAGCCGCAGGAGGAGGTTCCCGCCTTCTTCCCGCGCAGCATCGAGACGATGATCGCCGCGACGACTGCCAGCAGCACCAGCGAAATGAGAATGGTACCCGCATTTTCTGCAAGCCATGTGAACACTGTCACCACTCCTTTCTTACACCTTGACCTTGCCGGTCAGCTTGGTGGATTCTCTGTACTTTCTGATGAACAGCATATAGATCATCAGTGCGAGGATCAGAACTGCAAAGACCAGCGCCACCGCGTTGAAGCTGCCGGTAAAGAGGCCGCCGAACTGCGTGATCATCAGGGCGATTGCATAGGCAAAGCAGCACTGGTACAGGATTGCGAACCATGTCCACTTGGCGTTGTTCATCTCACGCTTGATCGCGCCGATTGCCGCAAAGCAGGGTGCGCAGAGCAGATTGAACACGAGGAAGGAGAATCCGGTGATGTGCGTGAAGGCTGCGCCGAGCGTCTGCCAGACCGTGCCGTCTCCGCCGCCGTAGAGAATGCCCATCGTACCGACGATGTTCTCCTTTGCGACCAGACCGGTGATCGAAGCAACCGTTGCCTGCCAGTTGCCCCAGCCGAGCGGTGTGAAGATCCACGCAATCGCGGAGCCGATCTTGGCGAGAATCGACTGATCGAGCTCTTCCTCCTCCAGCATCCGGAAGGCGCCGTCCACAGAGCCGAAGCGGGACAGGAACCAGACGACGATGGTCGAGAGCAGGATGATC
>JAFPQL010000086.1 GCA_017414145.1 Oscillospiraceae bacterium
CTGGTTACAGAGATTCTGCGCGGTGTGCTGCGGGCATCGCCGGGCAAACACAATCGGAAAGGAGCTTGCAGACAGACCGTCTGCATCAAATCAAAGTATGGCAGATTACCGTTCGACCGGAAAGGAGCTTCGGAAGTCCCCCAAGGGACTGATCGCCGGACTGATCGCGCTGATGCTGTTAGGGCTCTGCGGATACGGCGTCTACCGGGTTGCCAAGGGAATGAGAAAACTGGATCCGCTGACCGCGTCCGGCGGCGGCACGGAGATTTCGGTGCCGGAGCTCAGCGAGATCGCCGGAACAGAGCCGGCAAACAAGATCATCTTCGGGAATGAGTCCGTGTTCACCTCGGAGATTCACAGCGGGCCGCTGATGCTGGTCAACCGCGACTATGCGACGGAGGATATCAGCAGCGGCCTTGTGCAGATGTTCGGCAAAAAGACAGACAGCTACGGGCTGAAAGATACCAGCTTACAGCTTCTGGAGGAGCCGCTCACTGCCTTCAACGCGATGGCGGATGCGTTCCACGCGGCGCAGGACGGCGCCAAGCTGCTGGTCACGGGTGCATACCGCTCCAAGGCGGATCAGCGGAAGATTTATACCTCCGCACTGTCGGGCGGACAGTCCTCGGCGGCAATGGCGGGCTTCAGTGACTACGAAACCGGATACGCAGTCAGTCTGACGGTCATGCGGGACGGGCAGTATCTCGATCTGGGCGGAGCCGACTGCGAAAAGGAGCGGGCGTGGTTCGATCAGAACGCCGCAAAATACGGCTTTGTCCTGCGCTATCCGGAGGGCAAGACCGAAATGACGGGCTTTGCGTACGAGGCGGGACATTACCGCTATGTCGGCGCTGTTCACGCGATGTATATGCAGGCAAACCGGCTTTGTCTGGAGGAATACCTGACGGTGCTGCGGGAGTATCCCTATACGGGCGAAGCAGGCGGGCATCTGAGGGTGCCGGGTGCCGACGGCAGAGCATATGAAATCTACTATGTGCCGGTGGAGCCGTCCGACGAAGCGACGGCGGAGATTCCGGTGCCGGCGGACGCGCCCTATCAGCGCTCCGGCAACAACACAGACGGATTTGTGATTACCGTGGAGACCGGCGAGGATTACGAGCCGCAGAACTGAACAGACAAACAGCGCGCTGTCCGATGATACGGGCAGCGCGTTCAGCTTGCAGAAAAGGCGCTGCCCCGAACAAGGACAGCGCCTGATTTTTGTCATTTGAACAGTCTGGCAATCGCGGCGAGTCCGCCGTAGGACACGATGCACATGATGATCGTCGCCATAATCAGACCCAGAAAAATCGCCGGCACCGACTTCTTGCGGCTGATATGAAGCAGCGCCGCGATCATACTGCCCGTCCATGCGCCTGTGCCGGGGAGCGGAATGCCCACGAACAGCATCAGCCCGACAAATTCATACCGGCGGATCGACTGTGCCTTCGGTCCTGTCGCACGCGCCTTGAGCCACAGCGCAAACTTCCGAAGGAATCCGACTTTGCACTGCTCCATCCACGAGAGCACCTTTTCGAAGAACAGCAGGATGAACGGAATCGGAAGGATATTGCCGAGGATGCAGGCAATGACCGCCTGCCACATCGGCACATCGAGCACAGCCGCGGCGATCAGTCCGCCGCGCAGCTCCAGCACGGGAATCATCGAGATGATGAAGATGATGAGATGGGGCGGCAGTCCGTTCAGCATGGCGGACAGGCTCTTGGCCAGCTCCTCAGTGCCGCCGGAGGCCAGAAGTTGCGGGAACAGCATCATATCGTTACCTCTGAAATCTGACGCCGCAGGGGATTCGCGGCGGTATTTTGCGGAACACTGCGTCCGGATGCCGGAGCAGGGACGGCAGCAGAATCTATTATCCCATAAAACGGCGCCGCCGTCAAGACCTTCCGGAAAAAATACCGCTTTTGCACAAATTTCGGCGCTGTTTCCGCGCGAATCGTGTCTTTTTTACAAAAAGAGTACCCGTGGAACAAGGTTCCTTGCCGAACTGCATAAATCGGTTATACCGGTCTTCCTTTTTGGGCGAAAGTATGATAAAATGGTAGATAATATGTGTGCAATCGTGCTGTCCGGATGTTCGATCGTGCGATTGTGCCGAAGAGGAAAGGAATGGATAGCATATGGGATTTTCAGTCAAAGAGCTGTATAAAAAATACGGCGACAAGGTCGTGGTCGATCACCTGAGCTTTCAGATGGACGAGCCGGGCGTTTACGCGCTGCTCGGTACAAACGGTGCCGGCAAGACGACCTCGATCCGCATGATTCTGAATATGCTGGTCAAGGACGGCGGTACGGTGGAGTGGAACGGCGGCCCGCTGACGCTTCAGACCTGCAATGTCGGATATCTGCCGGAGGAGCGCGGACTGTACCCGAAGAATACGCTGATGGATCAGCTGATGTATTTCGCGTCGCTGCGCGGCGTGCCCCGTGCGGAGGCGAAAAAGCGCATCTCCTACTGGGGCGAGCGTCTGGAGGCGACGGAGTATCTCTTCCCGGCGGCAGAGCGCGGCAGACCCGCCAAGCCCAAGAAGGCCGATCAGCTCTCAAAGGGCAATCAGCAGAAGATTCAGCTTCTGCTCTCCCTGATTTCCGATCCGGAGCTGCTGATTCTCGACGAGCCGCTCTCCGGTCTGGATCCGGTCAATTCGGATATCTTCAAGAGCGTCATTCACGAGGAGATCAGCAAGGGCAAATACCTCATTATGTCGAGCCACCAGATGGCGACGATCGAGGAATTCTGCACCGACCTGACCATCATGAACCGCAGCAAGACTGTCCTGCAGGGCAATCTGGCCGAAATCAAGAAGAGCTACGGCAGAATCAATCTGTTCGTCAAGGCTGAACAGGATATCCGCGCACAGATCGAGGCGGCAGGCGTCACGATTCTCTCGGATGTCGGTTTCTCCTACCAGTGCCGCGTCACCGGCGAGGAGCAGGCGAATGCCCTGCTGAAGAAGCTGGTCGAGCAGGGCGTCACGCTCATCGCCTTTGAGCTGCGCGAGCCGAGCCTGCATGAAATCTTTGTCGAAAAGGTGGGCGATGCACATGAAGAACAGTGAGCTGCACGGCGTCGGTCCGGTTTTCCGCTACTCCATGCAGCAGCATTACAAGACGAACTCTGTCCGCATTTTCCTGCTGGTCCTGTTTGTGCTGGCAGTGGCCTCGCTTCCGCTGCTCAGTGTGCTGCGCGGCAGCGGGAAGGAAGTGGAAACCACCGAAATTACGAAGATTTATCTGCGGGACGAGCTGGGCGCGTTCCCGCTGGACGACGCGGACATCAAGTCCGATGCGCGCTTTGCCGCCGCACAGATTGTCCGCACCGACATGGATGACAAGGCGCTGGCGGAGACGCTGGCGAAGGAGCCGACCGCGGCAGCCGCAGTCATCGGCATGGACACCGGCCTGACCGGCTCGTTCAGCATCCGCGGACTGTACGGCGAAAACGGCAAGGTCGGCAGCGGCGATCTCCGCACGCTGAACAATGTGCTCGAAGATGCGCTGAACAAGGCGCGGATGCGCACGCTCAATGTCGATGAAAAGAGCGCGGACATGATCCGGATGCGGGCGGTCACCCGCGTGCAGACGGTCAAGGATTATACCGACGGCAGCGGCCAGTTTGACACCGGCGCGCATATGTTCGTCAATCTGTTCTATTCCTATTGCGTCCTGATTCTGGCGATGCTCGCCATGAGCTACATCTTCCAGCTCTGCATGGAGGAGAAGGTCTCCAAGCTGGTCGAGTCGCTGATGGTCAGCGTTACCCCGACGGCGCTGCTGGTCGGCAAGGTGCTCGCCGTGACCTGCTTTATCTTCATCGGCCTCGGTCTGGTCGGCACCGGCTTTGTGATTTCCTATTTCATCGCAAAGCAGATGGGCGATGTCAGCTTTGTGCGCGAGGCGTTTATCCATATGTTTGACTTCGATCCGGCCGTGCTGCATCTGCACTTCGGCACAGTCCTGCTGATTCTGGTCTGTGTGCTGACGGCGTACCTGATCTGCGCGGCATACAGCGCGATCATCGGCTCCTGCTGCTCGAAGTCCGAGGATACCCAGCACGCGAGCCTTGCGGTTGTGCTGTTTGTCATGCTGGGCTATTTCCTGACGACCTTCATCCCGCTGATGGAGAGCGACGCGGCGATTACATTCTT
The DNA here is from genome assembly GCA_017414145.1 of Oscillospiraceae bacterium. Next base: position 4,170 of record JAFPQL010000086.1, read on the forward strand.
CTCGCTGTTCCCGCTGACCGGTATGTTCATGGCGCTGCCGAACTATGTCTGCGGCGCGATCACGCTGCCGGTGCTGATCTGTTCGCTGCTGCTTCAGCTTGCGACGGCGTTTCTGCTGGCGCGGCTGGCAGGAACCGTGTACCGCATGATGCTGCTCTACCGCGGCGGATTCCCGAAACCCAAGCAGCTCATCCGGATGCTGCGTGAACACCGTGCTGCCGAGAAGGCGGCTGCCGGAAAGGAGGCTCACCATGGAAATGAAGCGTAATCCTCTTGCCGGCGTCGGAAAGGTCTACCGGTTCTCCTTAAAGCAGATGTGTGCCGCGAAGAGCTGGATCATTTCGACGGTGATTATCGCGCTGCTGCTGCTCTGCGGCATTCCGCTGCTGCTCTGGGCGACCACATCCTCTGCGGACAAGGAGCCGGAGGAGAACGACGGCAAGGCGCATATCAAGACCGTTCTGGTCTGTGACGAAACAGAGGGCAAGGCCGACTACAGCGCACTCAAGAGCGTCGGCTATGAAAAGCTCGATTATCAGACATTTGACACAATGGACGCGGCTGTGGCGGGCATTCAGGATGCCGACAGCACCGTGATTCTCCGCGTGACGAAGCCGGACGAGGCGTTCCTGCTGACGGCGTACCTGCCCGATCAGACCGAACTCTCGCGCAGTACGGCACGCAGCTTCCTGAACTTTGTCGAGACCAATTTCAAGTCGCTGCTGATGCAGAAGGCAAATCTTCAGGAATCGCAGATTGCGGCACTGTCCGTTCCGGTTTCCACGGCGACCGAGGAGCTGACCGTGCAGACCGATGACAGCGACAGTCAGGATGAGGAAAACGGCATTGTCGAGGTGCTGGTCGATTTCGCCGTGCCGTTCCTGACGCTGTTCCTGATGTATATGATGGTCATTCTGTACGGACAGTCGATGTCAAATTCCGTCATGTCGGAAAAGAATTCCAAGCTGATCGAGACAATTCTGACAGCGGTGCATCCGTTCGCGCTGATGTTCGGCAAGCTGCTGGCGACGGCAACGGCCGCGGTGCTTCAGCTGATGATCTGGCTTGGCTGCCTGATCGGCGGCGCGTTCGGCGGCGTGTTCTTTGTCAAGCAGGTCATCGAAAATCCGGACAGCCAGACGGTTGCGGCTGTGGACGCCGTGATTGCGAATAAGTCGATCTTCTCGCTGTCGGGCATCCTGCTGGCCATTCTGCTGATCGCACTCGGCTTCCTGCTGTATCTCTCGCTCGGCGCGATTTCCGGCGCGATGGCATCGAAGTCCGAGGACCTCAGCAAGACGCAGATCGTCTTTACGCTGGTGCTGGTCATCAGCTTCTTCCTGTGCCTCGGTTCCCCGAACGATGCCGATGAGCCGCAGGGCATGGTCTCACAAGCAAGGTGGCTGCGGTTCTTCCCGTTCACATCCGTTCTGGTGATGCCGAGCAAGCTGCTGGTCGGCAAGGCCGGCGCGGCGGATACGGCGATCTGCTTCGCCTGCATGATCGCGGGCGTGGTGCTGCTGGTGGCGCTGGCTGCGGCAATCTACAAGATGCTGGTGCTCTACCGCGGAACGCCCCCGACCCCGAAGAAGCTGCTTGAAATGGCAAAGCAGAACCGTCCCGCAAAATAAAAAATTCAGAAGGACGCTGCTGCGGGAAACTGCGGCGGCGTCCGCTGTCATGATTCTGAAACCGGACTGTCACAAACATTTCACTTGACATTTTTCGCCCAAATGTGTATAATGAGGGCAGGGTATACGAGAGTGTCCGGCTCAGAACGGACAAATATGTGCGAGGATATGACCTGAAAGGAGCCTATGGCTATGAACTACAAGAAGAGAGTGCTTGCGATGATGCTGGCGGCCGCACTGACGCTGCCCGCCTTTTCGTGTAAGAAGGACGGAGATTCTTCCGGTGCATCCAGCGAGACGCGCAGCACCGAGACAATTCCGCTGAACACGGATGAGAACAAGAACATCCAGATGGATGTTGTGTTCAAGGAAGTGGAAAACGACAGCGCGAACGACGAAACAGAACCCGTCGCTTCGATTGTGACCGGCGAGAACGGTTCGCTCTATGTGCAGAAAACAGACATCAACCACAAGCCCGTCACCGAGCAGAACGGCGACCCCGCAACGGAGGTCTACACCGGCACGACGCTGGCGACCAAGGTTCCGGACCCGGAGTACAAGCCGGCTTACAAGACCTATTTCTCCATGTGGATTGACACGACCAAGAAGTCGGACTTTGTCTTTGACGGCGAGTTCCTGACCTTCGATATCAAAATCAGCGAGGACGCCAAGGACGGCGTTTATCCGATTCAGATCTACAAGGACGATGTCGCAACCTATGGCGGCGAGACGCTGAAGGTAACCCAGAATCCTGGCTATATCTGCGTCAATTCGGAGGCACCGTCGCCGGAGAACAAGAACGGCGATGGTCTGACGCTGAACGGCAGTGTGGTGTCCGGCAAGCCGGGCGATGTGGTGAAGTACACGGTCAACGCTGCGAACAATCCGGGCTTTGCCGCATTCCGTCTGTGGATGAACTACGATTCAAACCTGTTCAAGGTGACCCGTGCACAGGCCGGCAAGGACTTCACAACGACGATCGGTCTGGACGGCAGAACGGTCTCTGATCCGGACTGAGACAACGCATAACTGAACCGAAACCGGTGCTGCGGAGCTGCGGCGCCGGTTTTGCTGTTTCTGCGCGGAGGAGCCTCCTGCCGGAAAGGGAACGCCCGCGAGGATCGGGAACGGGCTCCGCGGCACGCATTTGTCTGCTTTACACAATTTCCGGCGGAAACGGCACCGGAATTTCTGCGCCGCGCAGCCGCGCCGGACTTGCAAAATTGCAGAAAATATGATATAATAGGTACGCACTTCGCACGGATTGGCACCGCCGCACGGCTCTGCACGCATTTTTGCGGCAGTTGCGGCTGATCCTGATGCCGTCCGGAGGTCAAAACCAAATTTTTATTTTTTCAAGGAGGATCTATCCCATGAGCGTTGTATCTATGAAGCAGCTTCTGGAGGCAGGCGTCCACTTCGGACATCAGACCCGCCGCTGGAACCCGAAAATGGCACCGTATATCTTTACGGAGCGCAACGGTATCTACATTATCGACCTGCAGAAGACGGTCCGCAAGCTGGAGGAGGCGTATGCCTTCGTCCGTGAGCTGTCCGCTTCCGGCAAGTCTGTGCTGTTCGTCGGCACGAAGAAGCAGGCTGCGGATTCCATCCGCGAGGAGGCACTTCGTTCCGGCTCTTACTTTGTCAATGCACGCTGGCTGGGCGGCATGA
>JAFPQL010000087.1 GCA_017414145.1 Oscillospiraceae bacterium
CTGCGGGCTTGGGGCTCTGCGATAGAGAGCCCCATTCTCAAATCGCATCCGCGAAGCGGATACCTCTTTTTACAGAAACCGGCGCTGCCAGTGAAATACATGGCGGCGCCGGTGCTTTTGTATGGTTCTATCGTGGCGAAGTTTGGTTGTGTCCCGATTCCGCCCGCGGCGGGCTTTAGGAAATGGCCGCGGGCACTGCCCGCCGGAGGGCTTTAGGAAATGGCCGCGGGCACTGCCCGCCGCGAAATATTTCCAAAAACTGCGGCGATGAATCCGCTGAAAACGGTCAAAATGCAGATTTTGCGGTTTTGGTCATATTTTGCGGTGACATATGGTTTTTTTGCAGTTCCGGCCGGTTATCATGGCTCTGATTTGTCTGTGTTTGTGAATCTGCAAAAAAACACGCCCCGTTTTTTATGCAAACTGCTGCCGGATTCCGCGCTTTTTGTCGGATGTTACGAGAACACCGTGCTTTTTTTGTCACATCCGGCTATTGCATTTTCAGAGGAAAAGGGGTATAATAATAAAGTATGTTTGCCGGCGGATACGCACAGAAATCAGATCCGACGCACCGCCGCAGACCAGATTTTGACCAGATATGGAGAATGGAGTCTTTGACAATGTCCAAATTATCCGAAAAGGTGACAGCGGACTTTCTGACCCGCCTGCAGACACAGTTCAATGTCTCTCCGGATGAGGCGAGCGACAAGCAGATTTACCTTGCCCTCTCTTCCGTCATCTGTGAGCTGATGAAGACAAAGCGGCAGAAGTTCATGAACCATGTCAATTCCACCGGCGAAAAGCAGGTCTTTTACCTCTCGATGGAATTTCTGATGGGGCGTTCACTCAAAACGAGCCTGTATAATCTCGACCTCGCGGACGATATCGAAAAGTTCCTGAAGAAATTTGACATCAAGCTGGACCGCGTGTACGACTACGAGCCGGATGCCGGCCTCGGAAACGGCGGTCTCGGCAGACTGGCTGCCTGCTATCTGGACGGCCTTGCAACTATGGGCTATCCCGCGACCGGCCACTCGATCTGCTATGAGTACGGCATCTTCAAGCAGAAGCTCGAAGACGGCTGGCAGACCGAGCTGCCCGATAACTGGCTCCCCGGCGGCGAGGTCTGGCTCGATCCCAGACCCGAACAGGCAATCGAGGTGCATTTTGAGGGCGACCTCGAAGAATACTGGGATCAGCAGTATCACCATGTCTCTCATGTCAACTACAGCACCGTCACCGCAATCCCGTATGATATGTATGTCTCCGGCTACAATTCCAACGCCGTGTCCGTGCTGAGACTGTGGAGCGCCAAGGCGCCGAGCTTCGATATGGCCATGTTCAATCAGGGCGACTACTCCAGAGCCCTCGGCCAGAACTCCATCGCCAACGCGATCTCCAAGGTGCTGTACCCGAATGACAACCATCTGGAGGGCAAGTCGCTCCGTCTGCGCCAGCAGTATTTCCTCTGTGCGGCGGCGGTCGGCGACATCGTCAACAACCACATGAGCGTCTACGGCACGCTGGACAATCTCGCCGACAAGGTCGCCATTCACATCAACGACACCCACCCGACGCTCGCCATTCCGGAGCTGATGCGCATTCTGCTCGATGACTGCGGCTACGGCTGGGATAAGGCGTGGGATATCACCACGAAGGTCTTTGCCTACACGAACCACACCGTCATGGCGGAGGCTCTGGAAAAATGGGATGTCAACCTCGTGCGGAGAGTGATTCCGCGTGTGTTCTCGATCATCGTCGAAATCAACAACCGCTACTGCGCGAGAATCTTTGAAAAGACCGGCAACAGCGAGCTGACGACAAAAATGTCGATCATTCAGGACAATATGATCCACATGGCGACCCTCTGCGTCGCCGGCTCCCACAGCGTCAACGGCGTGTCCAGACTGCATTCCGAGATCATCAAGGATTCCGTGTTCCATAACGAATTCTGCGATGCGCCGGAGAAGTTTACGAATGTCACGAACGGCATCGCATACCGCCGCTGGCTGTATCAGTCCAATCCGGAGCTGACAAAGCTGCTCAGAGATGTCATCGGCGGCGGCTTCCTCAAGAATGCCGCGGAGCTGGAGAAGCTGCGCCGCTTCGCGGATGACGCGGATGTGCTCGACCGGCTCACGGCGGTCAAGCACAAAAACAAGGCGGGCTTTGCAAAATATGTCAAGGCGAAAACCGGCGTCGAGCTGAACCCCGACAGCGTCTTTGATGTGCAGGTCAAGCGTCTGCACGAGTATAAGCGGCAGCACCTCAACGCGCTCAACATCCTCGCGGATTACCTGATGCTGCTGGAAAATCCGGACATGGACTTCGCGCCGAAGACCTATATCTTCGCGGCAAAGGCCGCACCGGGCTACTACCTCGCAAAGCAGATCATCAAGATGATCTGGGCGCTTTCCGAGGAGATCCGCCGGACACCGAAGATCAAGGATAAGCTGTCGGTCATCTTCCTCGAAAATTACTGCGTCACGCTCTCCGAGCTGCTGATGCCCGCTTCGGATTTCTCCGAGCAGATTTCGCTCGCAGGCACCGAGGCCTCCGGCACCGGCAACATGAAGCTGATGCTCAACGGCGCTGTCACGATCGGCACGCTGGACGGCGCGAACATCGAGATCAAGGAGGCTGCCGGCGATGAGAATATCATCATCTTCGGCATGAAGACCGAGGAGGTCAACCAGCGCAAGCCCGGCTACCGTCCGCAGGATCTCTACCAGCATCACGGCGTCATCCGGAGCTGTGTGGACCGCATCGCCAGCGGCATCAACGGCTGTGCCTTCCCGGAAATCGCACAGTCCCTGCGCACGCAGGACCCGTATATGGTGCTGGCAGACTTCGACAGCTACCGCGCCGCGCAGGCATATGCCGCACAGTGCTATGCCGACACGCGCCGCTTTGCGCGCATGAGCCTCAATAACATTGCCGGCGCAGGCATTTTCTCTGCCGACCGCGCCGTCACCGAATACGCAAAGAACATCTGGCGCCTGTAAGCCGTCAGGATCACAGTGCAGAGGAGGCGGGCGTTTGCCCGCCTCTTTGTCCCGCACCGCAGTCAGGTCTGCCCCCCGGCGATTGCCGCGGAGGGCGCTGCCTGTCCGCGGACGGGGCATGGAAGAAGGGAGGACAACACAGTGCAGCGGATTTACGACAGCTGGGACCGTGCATACAAATCGGTGTTCGGGGCGCTCAGGCGGAATGAGCCCTGCACCTTTACGGTTTGTCTGCCGCGGGACGCGGGACTGGATTCCACGCCGATGCTGGTTTTATACCGCCCCGGCATGAAGGAGCGGTTCATCCCGATGAACACGGTCTACGAAAACGGCGACGACATTTATTATTCCGCGACCGCGCTTGCGAAGTTTCCGGGCGTGCATTACTACTACTTCTCCTACATGGCAGGCGGCTGCTGGCATTATATCAAAAAGGCCGCGGGACATGAGGGCGTCATCGGAGAAGGGGAACTGTTTCAGCTCACGGTGTACGACGAGCATTTTGAAACGCCGGATTTCCTCAAGGGCGGCGTCATGTACCAGATTTTTCCGGACCGCTTCCACAGGAGCGGCCTGCCGCATGAGAATGTGCCATCTGACCGCGTGCTGCGCGACGACTGGGACGGGACACCGTGGTATAAGCCCGATCACAACGGCCATGTCTGGAACAATGATTATTTCGGCGGCGATCTGGAGGGCATCGTCCAGAAGCTCGATTATCTCGAATCGCTCGGCGTCACCTGTATCTACCTGAACCCGGTCTTCGAGGCGCATGAAAATCACCGCTACAACACAGCGAATTACCGCAGAATCGACCCGCTGCTCGGCACCAATCAGGACTTTCAGCGGCTCTGCACGGAGGCGGCGCGCCACGGCATCCGCGTGATTCTGGACGGCGTCTTTTCGCACACCGGCGCCGACAGCATTTACTTCAACAAGTTCGGGCGCTACGATACCGAGGGGGCCTACAATTCCCCGATCAGCCCGTATTACAAGTGGTACACCTTCCACCACTACCCTGATGTCTACGAGTCGTGGTGGGGCATCGACACGCTGCCGAATGTCAACGAAAACGATCCGGACTACACCGACTATATCACCGGAAAGGACGGCGTGCTGGAATACTGGATGTCACTCGGCGCGGCGGGCTTCCGGCTGGATGTCGCCGACGAGCTGCCGGATGCCTTTCTGGAGCGCCTGCACGACTGCGTCAAGCGTGTCGACGGCGAGCATATCATCATCGGAGAGGTCTGGGAGGATGCCTCGACCAAGGAGGCGTACGGCGTCAAGCGGCGCTATCTGCTCGGCAGTCAGCTCGATTCCGTGATGAATTACCCGTTCCGGACGGCAATCATGCAGTATCTCGGCGGGTGCAGCCCGTACGATTTCCGCCGCCAGATCATGACGATTCTCGAAAATTACCCCAAATGCACGGTCGATGTCCTGATGAACTTTGTCTCGACGCATGACATCGAGCGCGCAATTACAGTGTTCGGCGGCGAACCCGCCGCGGATCACGGCAAGGACTGGGCGGCGGAGCGGCGGCTCAATCCGCAGCAGTACGCGCTGGGCAAGGCAAAGCTGAAATGCGCGATGGTGCTGCAATTTTTCCTGCCGGGCGTGCCGAGCATCTACTACGGCGACGAGGCGGGTCTGGACGGCTACGGCGACCCCTTCAACCGCCGCTGCTATCCGTGGGGGCATGAGGATCAGGAGCTGATCGACTTCACGCGGGAGCTGTCCCGCATCCGGCATCTGTCCAAGGTGTTCGTGGACGGCAGGCTGAAGTTCCTGACGCTCGCGGACGACTATATCGTATTTGCACGCTACCGCGATCACCGGCGCAAGGCGATGGTCATTGCGCTGAACCGTTCGGATCATGAGGTGCGGTTCGATGTGGACAAAACGCCGTTCACCGACCGGTACACAATGTTCCGGACCGTACACGGCGAAATTGAGGGCAATCAGGTGCGCATCCCGCCGTACGGCTATGTTGCCGTCAAGGTGGAGCTGTGACCGGCAGAGAAAGAGAGGGCTGCGGTACCCAGGCGGTATCGCAGCCCTCTGTATTGTTGTTTGTTCCCCGTTCCCGCCCTCGCCCTTTGACCGACATCACGGTAATAACAATGCACGGTTCCGTGTGCAGATGTGCGCTGTGCGCTGTCACTGTCACGGATTCATCTTAGCGCTCTTGCAAGCAGTGCGGTCTCATTCTCAGCCGCAGAGATGTGTCCGCTTCACAGGGCTACCGTCAGAAAACGGTCAGATCAGCTCGACCGTCCAGTTCAGCTCCTGCAGCTTTTCGTCCGTCAGGCGGATCTCCTGTGCAACGGCGTCGAGCTGCTTCTGCATGGCACGGACATTGACCGTGCTCTGAATCTTGATTTCGGTGCGGGAATAGCGCGAGGCAAGATTGCTCGCTTCATCGAGAAAGCTCCGCAGGATGCGCTGCTTTTTCATCAGCGTATCGCGGTGTGCGATGCGTGCGGTCATGGTCTGGCCGTCGGTCACGGTCTGCGCGTTGGTCAGATTGATCCGCGTGACCAGCTCCTCCAGCTCGGCAGATGCCGCATCCAGCTCGGCGAGCAGCTCCTCCGGCTGTTCGGCGGGGGCTTCGCCCTCCTGCACCTTCGCGTTGAGGTTCAGCCGGGTGTGCAGCTCGTCGATTTTCTTTTGCAGTTCGGAACGGTTCATCAGTGCGGTTGCGAGTTTCATGACTTGTTCTCCTCCTGACTGTCGGGTTCGGACGGTAGCGCGGGCATTGAATACTCCGAGGAGGAATGCACCGGCTGTGCGGTTCTGGAATAGGGTGCTTCGTCGGCTGTCTCCGCGGATGCGGGGGCAGCGCTCTGCGGTTCCGCGGGAAGCTCCGCGGCGGGCTGCTCTGCCGGCAGCACCGGTGCTGCGGGAGCTGTCTCTGCTGCGGGTGCGGCGGCCTTCGCGGCCTGGAACTTGCGGTAGAACCGGCGGATATACTTGTCGGCGATGTTGTAGGCGCCCTGTAAAACCAGGCCGCAGAGCATGGCCTTTAAGAAGACCGGCAGCACGCAGGTGTACCATTCCCGGCAGCGCTGCGGCATCTCGGCGTGGTCGGTGAGCTGCGGGATCCGCTGCACGAATGCGCGGTAGGTCCGCTGGTCGAAGATGTACGAGATCAGATACGCGGCAAAGGTCGCGTTGCCGACGGTCTTGAGCAGAAAGCGTACCGGCTTGTTCCGGCAGGTGATGTCAAACAGCAGCAGGAAGATCATTGCGCTGCAGATGAACACCGGCCAGGAGCCGTAATCGTTGTAATGCCACGAAAGGAAGATGTTGTTGTTGTCGGTGTTGGCGAGCGACTGCCGGAAGGTGCTGGTGGAGAGCCAGACCAGCGAAATGAGCAGGGCGGCGCCGAAATAGAATTTGTTTGCCACTGTGCGCTTCGGCGGATAGTCGCGGATAAACGCGCCGAAGAGATAATACGCGAGCGGGTAGCAGCGGGTGAAGTAACCGGGCAGCAGACGGATCTGCGTTTCGCGCTCAAAGCCGATGAACAGGCTCTGTGCAAAGACCGTCAGTGCCGTCACGGTCACCAGCATGATGAACTTGTTCTGCTTGGTCTTCATGCCGTTGTACGCCATATTGATGAACGGAATCAGCAGGAAGATCGTGAAGTAATATTCCACATACCACGCATACTGCGCATCCGTATACATAAAGATGCCGCGGATGAATTCCCACGCGGTATAGGTCCGGTTGTGGAAGGAGTGGTTGAATATGACGCAGATGACACTGATGACCAGATACAGGATCAGGACACGGAGTGCGCCGAGATAATAGTTCTTTGACAGGGTCTTGTTCTTCATCAGGTAGCCCGTTGTTATCATGAACAGCGGGACACAGCAGTAGGCGATCCAGCGCAGATAAATCTGCGTCTGACCGAAATCCTTGGTGATGGGTGTGCTGTAAAACCCGGAATACAGGAAGAAGTGGACGCTGACAACAAGAAAGCAGGCGACGATCTTCACAATGTCGATGCCGACGAATCGCTGCTTGACCGTTGAGGTGGCCGGAACGGCTGGCTGACTCATTTTGATAAGCTCCTTTGCGTTATTGAATCCGCATCCCCGCGCAGGATGTGCATACAAAATATATTATAGTCTTTTTTGTTCGGTTTGTCAACCCGGAAGTGCAGACGGACGCGGGCAGTGCCCGCTGCCAGTGATCTAAAGCCCGCCGCGGGCGTAATCAGGGCACAGCCGGACTTCGCCTCTGAAAACGAACGGTGCGTCCGGAACCGGGAACTGGGAGTGAGGAGCTATTCCGTGTAAGGTCAAGCACATCGGTAAGTCCCGGTTCAGTTCAGGGGAATGAAAAAGATATGCGGGAACCGCGGGCTGCTGGTCCGGAACGATGATTTTAGAATTTCTTAAAGAATCAACTACTTGTATCTTAATCAATCCTGTGCTATAATGAACCTGACAATGCGGAACGGCGCAGTTCCGCCGAAAGGAGCAAAAGACGATGCTTGAAACCCGAAACCTCTGCAAAACCTACAAACCGAAAAAGGGCGTCCCGGTGATGGCGGTCGATCATGTCTCTCTGCGGTTCCCGGAGAAG
>JAFPQL010000088.1 GCA_017414145.1 Oscillospiraceae bacterium
GTACTCCGCAGCCCAGCTTCGGTAATGGCAGGGGCAGAAGGAATCGAACCCTCGGCACACGGATTTGGAGTCCGTTGCTCTACCAGCTGAGCTATACCCCTACGACCAGATTATTATAACACAAAAGGCGTGGTTTGTCAAGAGCTATCCGAAAAAAATTTCCTGCCGGTGCGGCGGGGCTCGTTTTTTGCGGAAATACGCGGTTTTTCGCGGAGAAGGCGCACGGGAGTCCGCTGCGGGACTCCCGCCGCCGGACGCTTCGCTTATGTTTCCAGCGTCCAGTTCTGTCCTTCGGTCTGCGTTCTGACCATCTGCGCGAACATTCCGTTTTGCTGCATCAGCTCCGCCGGTGTGCCGGATTCCTTCACCACGCCGTCAGCCAGCACGACGATGCGGTCCGCACCGGACACCGTGCGCATTCTGTGCGCGATGACCATGACGGTTTTGTCCTTGATGAGCCGGGAAAGCGCGGTCTGAATGGCGGTTTCGTTCTCGACATCAAGGCTGGCGGACGCCTCGTCCAGCAGAATAATCGGTGCATCCTTGAGAAATGCCCGCGCAATGGAAATGCGCTGCCGTTCGCCGCCGGACAGCTCGCTGCCGTTTTCGCCGATGACCGTGTCATAGCCCTGCGGCAGACGCGAAATGAATTCCTCGCAGTTTGCAAGGCGCGCCGCCTGACGGACCTCCTCGTCCGTTGCGTCCTTTCTGCCGATGCGGATGTTCTCCGTGATGCTCTGATTGAACAGCGTGACATCCTGGAAGACGATGGAATACGCCGAGAACAGCGTTTCCGGGTCCACGCCGGAGATATCCATGCCGCCCAGCGTGATGCGTCCGCTGTTCACATCCCAGAAGCGCGCCGCCAGACGCGAAACGGTTGTCTTTCCGCCGCCGGACGGGCCGATCAGCGCCGTGACCTCGCCCTGCTTTGCTGTGAAGGAGACATCCTTCAGCACGGCGGTCTCGTCGTTGTATGCAAAGGAGACACGGTCAAAAACGATGTCGTAGCCCTGATTGGTCATGCGGTCGGTTCCGGTCTGAATTTCATGGGACAGCACCTCGTCCAGACGCTCGCACTGCACCGATGCCGCGATGATTGCGGCAAAATTCTGGAGCGTGATCTGCATCGGGTCATAGAGCCGCGAGACGAGCATCAGGAACATGAAGAAGGTCAGCAGCGTGATGCTGCCCGATGCCAGCAGCGCACCGCCGACCAGCGCAGTCGTCGCAATGCCGAGCTTCAGCACGATCGCGGCAGAGTTGACGCATACGGCGAGCTTCAATTCTGTAAACAGCGCCTGCTTTTCGACTCTTTTGATTTTGGCGTCCAGTCCCGCCATATAGCGGTCCTGTGCGTTGGCGGCGCGCAGATCGCGCATGGATTCCAGGCACTCCTGAATGCCGTCCGCCAGCTCCAGCTTGACGCGGTTGTTTTTCCGGTTTGCCTGCTTCTGGATGCGGGAGGATGCCCAGACGATGAGAAACGCCGCGGGAATGACCCAGAAGCTCGCCAGCGCAATGCGCCAGTCGAAGAACAGAAACAGGCTGATGCCGACGAGTGCCGTGGAGATCAGGGCGCCGATCATCTCCGGGATCCAGTGGCTGGACGCCGTCTCGATCATGGCGCAGTCGGACATGATCGTCGTGGTCAGATCGGCGAGATTCTTCCGGCCGAAGAAGGAGAGCGGCAGCTTGCGCAGATGCTCCGCGAGTGTGGTGCGGCGGACGCCGCTTTCTTTGTAGGTAGAGAGAAATGTGGCGTTGTACTGGATAAAGTTCATCAGGTAAATCAGCGCCAGAATCAGCACCGAGCCGACAGCGTCGAGCGGGATGCGGTCAGCGGTCAGGCTGTGATTCAGCAGATCGCGTATGAGCAGATAGAGAATGCCTGCCGGCAGCATCAGGGTGAGATTGGTCAGCGTCACGCACACGCAGGCCTTTGCCATATCCGCGGCGCCCTCGCGTGACAGTGCGAACTTATGCTGCAATACTTCCAGAATCTTCATGTCATGCACCTACCTTCCAGTTGACCGAGCGGCTGTATTCCTCGAACATCTGCCGGTACAGCCTGCCCTGTGCCATCAGCTCGCTGTGGGTTCCCTGCTCGCAGACTGTTCCGTCCTTCAGGACACAGATGCAGTCCGTGTTGACGACGGTGCTGAGCCTGTGCGCGATCATGATGACGGTTTTTCCCTTTGCCAGCTCGCTGAACGCGGCCTGTACCTTCGTTTCGTTGTCGGGGTCCGCAAAGGCGGTCGCTTCGTCGAGAATGATGATCGGGGCATTTTTCAGAACGGCGCGGGCAATCGCAATCCGCTGCTGCTCGCCGCCGGAGAGATAAGTGCCCTGTGCGCCGATGACCGTGTGAATGCCGTCCGGCAGCTTTTCGATGATGTCCGTACACTGCGCGGCTTCCAGCGCCTGCATGACCTCCTGCTCCGTGGCGTCGGGGCGGGACAGCCGCACATTTTCCAGAATGGAGGCGTGCAGCAGACGGCTGTCCTGAAAGACGAACGAGACCTGCTGCATCAGCTTTTCCTGCGGGATTTCGCGGATATCCGCGCCGCCGATCCGGATTTCACCGGCTGTCACATCGAAGAATCGGCCGATCAGCTCGGCTGCCGTGGTCTTGCCGCCGCCGGAGGGACCGACCAGTGCGATGTGTGCGCCTGCTTTGATCTGCAGATTCAGGTCGTGGACGGCATCCGCCGCGGCGCCGGGATAGCGGTAGCAGACGCCGGACAGCGTCACGGAGTTGTCCTGCGGCACCGCCTTGCTGCCGCTCTCCTTCAGCGGTTCGATCTCCAGAATGCTGTCCACGCGCTTGAGGGCATCGACGACGACCATTTCCTGTTCGCCGGAGTAGGCGATCTTCGTCAGTGTCACGGTCAGGAGCGGCGTGACGATAATATAATACATAAAGTTGAGAATCAGCTCCGGCGTGACGCCGCCGCGTGTGAAGATGAACGCCGCCAGCACAAGAAAGGCGAATATGGCGTTGATGCTGGTCATGAACGCCGCCATCGGCTTGCGGAGCATCAGCGTGTAGGCTGTGGACCATCTGCCGAAGCCGTCAATCGCCTCCTTGAAACGGCGGAAGGAATGCACCGACTGTCCGAACACCTTGACGACCGGTATGCCGCGGACATATTCCGTCGCCTCGCTGCTCATCGTGTCCAGCGCGTTCTGGTACTCCGCCATTTTCTCCTGCATTCCGCTGCCCATCATGCTCATCATGAAGGCGAAGCCGATCAGCGCCGGAATCAGGCAGATCAGGCCGAGCTTCCAGTCAAAGACGGCGAGCAGAATCAGCAGTCCGACCGGTGTAGCGGCGGCGACTGCCTTGTCCGGCAGATTGTGCGCGATGAAGGTCTCCGTCGCGGCAGTGGATTCATTGACCGTGCGGCGGATTTTGCCGGTACCCTCCTCGTCAAAGACGCCGAGCGGCAGCGTCAGGATCCGGCGCATCAGCTGGCTGCGCATATTCGCCTGTACGCGGAATGCCGCAATATGTGTGCAGAGCAGCGCCGCAATGTAAATCAGCAGCGTCGCCACCGTGATGCCGACTGCCTGCCACGCGATTCCTCTGATCTGCGACAGATCCTCGCCCCTGACGGCGATGCGGATGATTCTCCACAGGTCGTAGAACGGCACCAGTCCTGTCAGGGCGCTGACGGCGGCGAGAATCCGCCCCAGTGTGATGAGATGCCTGTGTCCGCCGGCATACGCGTTCAGTGTCCGCATGATTTCCGGCTTGGTTTCAGCTTTCATGTTCATTCCTCCGTGTTTGTTTTTTTGAGCGGGAATGCCGCTTTTTTCGTTAGCTATCGCTAACCGCATGGCGATCGCAATCCACAGAAAAAAGAGCCCGGAGGCTCTTTACTGCAAACCCATCAGATTTTTCCAGCCCGGCATGAAGAAGTCGCTGACGACTGTCAGGCAGTGTGCAATCCGGTCGTCCGGACAGCCGTGAATGACCGGCTCCAGCAGTGCGGTCATATAGGCGCTCAGAATCATGTGCAGCTCCTCCTCTCCGAGCATCTTTGCGGGATAGCCCATTTCGCGCAGGCTGGCAAACGCATCCGCGAGATCCTGCTGGTTTTCCTCGACAAACCGGTGGATGAAGTGTTCATAGCGCGTACCCTCCGCACAGTTGACCAGCAGCAGAAACTCATCCCGGCGGGGGAGAATGACCTCCCGCACCAGATCGACCACGGACTCGCCGAACAGCGCTTCGCCGTCCGGATGCGCAGACAGCATCTGATATTTGGTCTGCTTGTGCTGCTGCATCCAGTCGCGGATCTCTTTGACAAGCGGCTCGACGGCTGCACAGAACATTTCCTCCTTGCTGCTGAAATGCCGGTACAGCGCGGCAGAGGTCAGTCCGGCACGCCGTCCGATGCTGCGGATGGATGCGCCGGCATAGCCCTTTTCCAGAAACTCCGCCCGCATTGCGGCACGGATTTTGATGTGGCTCTCCGTTTTGTCCTTCGGCATATGCGCACCGCCTTCCTGTTTTGGTTGTGATCGCTGATTGCTCACAGATGCTATTTTAGCATATGCTAACTCGTTTGTCAAGAGGCAGAATGACAGTTTTTGTATAAAATCCCGGATGCGTTTTTTTTCGCTTGACAAATCGGGATGCGTGTGCTATAATGATATTCGCGTTACCGGTAATTCAATTTTCAGTGAGGAGGACTGTATGTCAACGCCCGACAAAAGCATTGACCCGAGACTGATCGCAAGCGCGAAAGCGGAGTTTTTGCAGCATGGCTTTCTGAAGGCAGAGCTGAAAACCATCTGCGGGAACGCCGGCATCACGACCGGCGCGGTCTATAAGCGCTACAAAGGCAAGGAAGCACTGTTCTGCGCGATCGTGCAGCCGACTGTCGATGCGCTGAACACATTTGTCCGTTCCAGAACAGAGACGGATTTTTCCGGGTATTCCGATGCGGCGCTGTACCGCGCATGGATTGTGGACGAGAGCTATATGCTGGAAATCTTCCGGGTGCTGTGGGCGCAGCACGACGGCTTTGTCCTGCTGATCGGCAGGGCTGCCGGTACCCGGTATGAACGGTTCCAGCATGATTTTGTGTCCGCGATGAGTGAGGCCTACGAGCATTTTTACCGCGAAGCCAGACGGCGCGGCCTTGCAAAGTCCGATATTTCCGCAGCGGAGCTTCATGTGCTCTGCTCCTCGTTCTGGACCTCTGTGTATGAGCCGTTTCTCCACGGCATGACATGGACGGAAATTGAACATCACTGCAAAACGGTCTGCCGCTTTTTCAACTGGACAGACGCGATCATGCTGAAAGAATCGCGTCCGGCCGCGATCATCGCCCGCATGCGCCCGAAGTCGCCCTCGGTGTAGAATATGCCCGGATGCGCAAACTTCTTCCCCTTGGAAACGCGCGGCTCCCCCTGCGCCGCGGAAACGGCGAAC
>JAFPQL010000089.1 GCA_017414145.1 Oscillospiraceae bacterium
GCGGGTATTACACAGTGGATGTGACCTACACCTTCGGCGTGGAGCTGCTCTGCTATGAGCGCGGCTGTGACAGTCCGGCGCTGATGCGCGGCACGGCGACTGCGTCCAAGAGCGTGATTTTATACGGCAGTGAGTCGAACACCAAGACCTTTTTCAGCAACGGCGCCCGCATCGGGGATACGAATGCCTGCTGTGAAACGGTGAATCTGCCGACGGCGAGCTGCCAGTGCGTCGAACCGATCGCGCTGGAGACGAGAATTGTCAATCTGACGCAGGGCGGCGCAGGCGAGGGCTGCTGCTGCCGGCGAACCGTCATGCTGACGCTGGGCGTCTTTTCGGTCGTGGAGCTGACGCGCCCCGTGACCGTGACGGTGGCGGCATATCCGTACACGGTGCCGGCCAAGACCTGCTCGGCGCAGACCGATTCGCCCTGCGAGATTTTCAGCAGACTGAACTTTCCGACAGAGGAATTTATCCCGCAGCTTCCGGATGTGCCGGAGAGCTTCTGAACACAACATCAGCCGCGTGGGCGCGTGCTCACGCGGCAATTTCAGCGCCGGTGCGGACAGGCCGCACGGGCAGAGGGAGATGTCTCATGCAGATTCGCAAAGCGGTGATGCAGGACGCGGACACGGTGCTGTATCTGACGCAGACGACGATCCGTGCGGTGTACCCGCATTATTATCCCGCAGGCGCCGTTGAATTTTTCTCGCGGCATCACAGCCCCGCGGCGATCGCCGCAGACATTGCGGCAGGGATTGTCTGGCTCCTGACCGCGGACGACGGCAGGCCGGCAGGCACTGTCACCGTGCGGAACAACGAGATTCTGCGGCTGTTTGTGCTGCCGGATGATCAGGGAAACGGTTACGGCGGGGCATTGCTCCGGTATGCGGAGCAGGTCGTCGCGGCATCGTATGAGACTGCCGTGCTCGATGTCTCGCTCGCGGCAAAAGCGATTTACCGCACACACGGCTATACCGAGAAGGACTATGCGGTGATTCGCACGGAAAACGGCGATTTTCTGTGCTATGATATCATGGAGAAGCCACTCAGAGGAACGGGAGGGACAGCGCATGACACATGAGGAAGCGGCAGCACGCGCAGCCGAACTGAAGAAAACGCTGGTTCGCATGGCGCATGAGTATTACGATCTGGATGCGCCGACCGCGGAGGATTATGAGTACGACACGCTGATGCGAGAGCTGCGGGCGATTGAAGAGGAGTTTCCCGATCTGCTGGAGCCGGATTCCCCGACGCAGCGCGTACAGGGCGTCGCATCGGGCAAATTCGAGAAGGTCACGCATTCGGTGCAGATGGCGAGCCTGCAGGATGTGTTTTCATTTGAGCAGGTCGCGGCATTTGTGCAGCGTGTCCGCGAGGCGGTGGACGAGCCGTTTTTCACGGTGGAGCCGAAGATCGACGGGCTTTCCGTCTCGCTGGAATATGAAAACGGCGTGCTGACCCGCGGTTCGACCCGCGGCGACGGCTTTGTCGGGGAGAATGTGACGGCGAATCTCAGGACGATCCACAGCATTCCGCTTCGGCTGAAGGACGCGCCGCCGGTGCTGGAGGTGCGCGGCGAGGTCTATATGCCGCGGGCGTCGTTCGAGCGGCTTTCCGCGCAGCAGGAGGCAGCGGGAGAGGAAGTGTTCAAAAATCCCCGGAATGCGGCAGCGGGCTCTCTGCGCCAGAAGGATTCTGCGGTGACGGCCTCGCGGCGGCTGGACATTTTTGTGTTTAATTTGCAGCGGGTGGAGGGTGAGACCTTCACGACCCACGCCGAAACGATTGACCGCATGGCAGCGCTCGGCTTCCCGACGATTCCGTATGCGCGCTGTGCGGCTGACGCAGAGGCGATCTGTGCCGAAATTGAGAAAATCGGCGCAATGCGCGGTTCTCTGCCGTATGACATCGACGGTGTGGTCATCAAGACGGACAGCCTTTCCCAGCGGGAGACACTCGGCGCAACAGCGAAATATCCGAAATGGGCGATTGCGTACAAGTTTCCGCCGGAGGAAAAGCTGACAAAATTGCGTTCGATTGAGATTCAGGTCGGCCGGACGGGTGCGCTGACGCCCGTCGCGGTATTTGACCCGATTTTGCTGGCAGGTACGAGCGTATCGCGTGCAGTGCTGCACAACCGGCAATTTATTGCGGAAAAGGATATCCGTGTCGGGGATGTGATCCGCGTGCGCAAGGCGGGCGACATCATCCCGGAGGTGCTGTCGTCGGAGTCGCATGAGCCGGATGCGGTGCCGTACCGTTTTCCGGAGGTATGTCCGGTCTGCGGCGCACCGGTTTCCGCGGACGGCGACGAGGCGGCGGTGCGCTGCTTCAATCCCGCCTGCCCCGCACAGATTTTCCGCAGCATCGTGCATTTCGCGTCAAAGGGCGCCATGAACATCGACGGGCTCGGCCCTGCGATTGTGCAGCAGCTCCTCGATCATCAGCTGATTGCCTCGCCGGCGGATCTCTACACACTCACAAAGGAGCAGCTGTTGTCTCTGGAGGGCTTTCAGGAGAAATCCGCCGAGAATCTGCTGACGGCAATCGAACGCTCAAAGGAGCAGCCGCTGGACCGCGTGATCGCGGCACTCGGCATCCGCAATATCGGA
>JAFPQL010000090.1 GCA_017414145.1 Oscillospiraceae bacterium
CGCATCCACGGGGGCGCGTCCCGCGCACTGCCGCAAAAAAGTTTTAATATCTATGCGCGGCGTGAATACGGCGGGGCAAAGCTCCGCTGCGACCTCTTTGACGGGCAGGTCACCGCGCAGTCGGACGGCAGCCCCGTGACGGAATTTGACAGCTTCATGCTCCGAAACGGCGGCAATGACGCGCAGTATGTCCGCTTCCGCGACCGGCTGAACCAGACGCTTGTCTCAGACCGCGCCTTCCTGACGCAGGGCATGGCGCCGTGCATTCTCTTTGTCAACGGCGAATTCTGGGGACATTACGACATCACCGAGCATATGGACGCGGCGTTTGTCAGGTCGCACTGCGGTATCCCGAAGCAGGATGTCTGCATCGTCAAGAAGGAGGAGGCGGAGGCCGGCAGCGACGCCGGATTTGCCGACTGGGAGGCGCTCCGCAAGTGGATCGGCGAAACCGATTTCTCCGGTCAGTCCGCCTATGACGCGCTGTGCAGCCGCGTCGATCTCACGGGCTTTGCCGACTATGTCTGCGCCGAGCTCTACATCAACAACGCAAACTGGGGCAGGAGCAATTCCGCGATGTGGAAGTCCGAGACAATCTGTCCGGACAACCCCTATGCCGACGGAAAATGGCGCTTTATCATGTTCGATACCGATTTCAGCGACGGCATCTACGGCACGGTGAGCGCCCGCGACGACGCGCTGACCAGACTGCGGGAGAGCGGCTGCTTCCTCGGCGAGCTGCTGAACGCCGCGCTGCAAAATGCCGGATTCCGGCAGCAGTTTCATGAGACTTACGCGGAAATCGCGGAGCAGTGCTTCTCATCGGACCGCGTGAACCGGCAGATTGATCTGCTGGCGGAGCAGTACCGTGCGCCCGCACTGGCGACCTTTGCGCGCTTCTACGGCGGGATGGAAAACCCCGCGGCGCAGTTTGACCGCGAGACGGACGCTGTGCGCGGATTCTTTGCAGAGCGGGCGGATGTCCCGCTGAATCTGACGGAATGACACGCCGGAATCCCGGCAGGGACGGAGGAATTCAGATGAAATTTCAGATTGCAGTCTTAAAGGGCGACGGCATCGGGCCGGAGATCACGGAGAGCGCCGTCCGCGTGCTGGAAAAGGTCGGCGCGCTGTCGGGTCATGCCTTTCAGTTTACCGAATGTCTGATCGGCGGTGCCGCTTACGACCGGACCGGCGTGCCGCTGCCGGAGCAGACCGTCTCGGAATGTCTCGCGGCGGACAGTGTGCTGCTCGGCGCGGTCGGCGGCCCGAAATGGGACAGCCTGCCGCCTGACCTGCGGCCGGAAAAGGCGCTGCTCGGCATCCGTGCCGCCATGAATCTCTACACGAATCTGCGGCCCGCAAAGCTCTTTCCCGCGCTGCGGGATGCCTCTCCGCTCAGGGAGAGCGTCATCGGCGAAGGCTTTGACCTGCTGATTGTCCGCGAGCTGACCGGCGGCATCTATTTTGGTGAACGCGGATACCGCACCGGACGCTTCGGCGAGGAGGCCTTTGACACCGAGGCCTACAGCGTCACCGAAATCGAGCGCATCGGGCGCGCCGCCTTTTCCGCCGCAGAGAAGCGCCGCGGAAAGGTCACGAGCATTGACAAGGCGAATGTGCTGGAAACCTCGCGGCTCTGGCGCAGGACCATGCACCGGCTCGCGGCGGAATACCCCGGCGTGACATACGGCGACCTGCTCGTCGATCATGCGGCAATGCAGCTTGTGCGCAATCCGGCGCAGTTTGATGTCATCGTCACATCCAATCTGTTCGGGGACATTCTCTCGGACGAAGCCTCGCAGATCACCGGCTCGATCGGGATGCTCGCCTCTGCCTCGCTCGGTGACGGCAGGCGCGGACTCTATGAGCCGATTCACGGCTCCGCACCGGATCTTGCCGGACTGAACCGCGCCAATCCGCTGGCGACCGTCCTCTCTGCGGCGATGATGCTGCGCTATTCCCTCGGACTGCCCGCCGAAGCAGACCGCATCGAGCGCGCCGTTGACCGCGTCCTCGCGGCCGGATACCGCACCGCCGATATCATGGGCGAACACGGCGGAACGCTGCTCTCCTGCTCCGGCATGACAGAAAAGCTGCTCGATGCGCTCGACGGCGCATAACACAGAATTACAAAGAAAAGGATGCTATCACACCGATGTCACAGAATCACTTTCTCAAATATCTCTGGAACATAACCAGACAGTGCGCCGGCTGGGTCTTTGCCGCGGTCGCGGTACTCGTCTGCTTCGTGACGCCTGACGAACTGCTGCAGCCGTTCGGGCTCAATACCGTGCGGGTCAAGCTGACCTGCCTTGCCGTGCTGTGCCTGCTCTCGGCTGCCGCCGCATTCTGCATTGCCAGATGGAAAAAGAACCGCCCCGTCACGCTCTATGACCGCGAGCACAGCGGCATCCAGATTGCGTTCGGCAATATCACCGACTGCATGAAGGACAACACCGGCGGCAAACACTATACCGTCGTGCTGTCCGTCAACAAGGACATGGACCGGATGCTCGATCCCGATAAAATCAAGCCCGGCAGCGTCCACGGACAGTGGCTCCGGTATCTCTCGACGCTCCCGCCGGACGAATATGAACACGCCGCCGCACAGATCAGAGACAAAAAGCCGCGGGTCGGCGACTGCCTGATCATCCGGAATGTCCGGAATGTGGACTATGTCCTCGCGGTCAGCTGCACCGTGCAGGACGACAAATCGCTCTGCTCCGAAACGGACTACTACAAGACCGTTCAGTCGATGATCGAGACACTGAACAAATACTGTCAGCTCGGCGAAACGGCGTATCTGCCGGTCATCGGCGCCGGAAACGCCTCTCTCAGCAGGAAAACCGGCCAGAAGCTGCTCCGGATGCTGACCGAAATGCTCGGCTTCAACACCGATCTGCTGACATTCCGCGCAAAGATTCTCGTCTATGACGATCCGGACGGCAGAATGCGCAGGGACATCCGGCTCTACGCGCTCCGCCCGCACGACTGAACCGCATGATACAAGAAGAAGGCAGGCAATATGGGAAAAAACAAGAAACTGCAGGAGCTGGAGCTCGCGCTCAATTCGCTCGTCATCTTCCGCAAGCTGCTGACCAATGAGGTCGTGCTGCCGCTCAGGGCGCTGCTCGATACCGACACGACCGACCCGATCATTCAGCTCAGACAGTACGCGGAATTCACCTCAAGGCTCTATCAGAAGGGTACGAATCTCACCGACTACATCCTCAAAATCGTACTGGACGACGACAATTTCTACATCCGGCAGCTCGCCGCCGGTACAGAACCGGAATCGGCAATCACCGCCTGTGCGATGAACGAGCTGCTGATTCTCCAGCGGCTGGCAAAGCTCCGTCCGACTGAATTGCAGAAGGAAATCTCGTATTACGGCGTGCTGCCGGAGTGGTCTGTCTCGGAGACGGACTTCCGCGAGGCCTACGCAGAGCACGCGGCATCGCTCCGGACAAAGGGCTTCGGGCAGTATGCGCGGTCGCTGATGTTCATGCTGCGCGACGGGATGATCGTGCCGGTGCAGTACGCCGACACGGTGACACCGGATATGCTGGCGGGAGACTTTGAGGCACAGCACACCGTTCTGCGGAATGCGGCGGCGCTGCTCGCGGAGAAGCCCGCGCAGAATATGCTGCTCTGGGGCGACACCGGCTGCGGCAAATCCGCGGCGGTGAAGGCGGCGGTCAACCAGTTCGGCAAGGACGGGCTGC
Organism: Oscillospiraceae bacterium; assembly: GCA_017414145.1. The sequence goes on from JAFPQL010000090.1 coordinate 3,729, forward strand.
GGCTGATTCAGCTGACGGCAGACCAGCTCAGCGAGCTGCCGGAGGTCATGGCGCAGATTGCGCACAATCCGCTGCGGTTCATCATCTTCTTTGACGATCTGATGTTTGACACGCCCGCGGGCGCGGGGGCAGCGATGACATGGCTCGAAGGCGCGGCGGCGGCAAAGCCGGAGAATGTGATTTTATGTGCGACGGCGGCGAACCGCTGTCTGCTGCGCGGGGAGGATCCGGATCCGGCGACCTGCGGGGCGGTATCGGGGCGGTTCGGGTTACAGGTCCATTTTTCGCGGCCAGACGAACAGACCTACCGTTCGCTGGTGCGGGAATTCGCGTCGAGGAGCGGGGTTCCGGTGACGGAGGAGATGCTGCGCGGTGCGGAGCAATACGCGGCGGAGCACAGCGGGCGTTCCCCGCGGACGGCGCGGCAGTACATTGATCTGCTGCGGACGGGAGATTCGTAAGCGGGCGGGCGAAAACATGGCACTGGTGCAATTCGCATCCGGATGCGAATGCGGAATGGTTCCGGCGCCGGAAAAACAGAACGCCCCGCCGCGTTTTGCGGCAGGGCTTCTGTGGGATGCTGATTGTTGTTTGTTATTTGAAATCCGAATTGCCCGATTGGCAATTATGCAACATAATATCCGATTGTACCGATATCGGGATTCAAAGGGTCAAGACTAATCATGACAGATGTAAAATAATCCAGAATCTGATTTGCATCTGTCGTTGTCAGCACGCCGTCCTGATCGACATCCGCTACATCGAATATAAACACATTCTGTTCGTACATTCCGTCAATATAAGTGCCGCTTGCCGAGTGACTGGCCACAAAATACGCTTCCGCATTTGCCGCAGTCAAAGTGACACTTGTGCTGCTGATTACCGTGTTCAGCACGGAGGCGTCATAGGCCGTAATCACGCCGTCGCCGTCAATATCGCCGATCAGGTATTCCAGCAGTGTGTTCGGCGTTTGGTTATAAGGTGCAACTTCGATATATGTCAGCGGCACATTAGAACCATTTACCAACTGTGTCACTTCTGTTGATGCAGTTGGAATGGGCGCTGTTGTAGGGGCAGTCGATTTGCGCTTTAGAAAGGCATATGCAACTGCACCGCTATTCGTGCAATCCGTTCCTCCGCCATTTGTTGAAAAGCCAATCTGATCCTTATTGCTGTTATACCCAACCGTGACAGTTAGCCCACTGGAAGCAGGTCCTAAAACAAAGGCAGCATTCCTTGTTTCGCCGGGTTTCAAATACGCTTCATAGTAAGAATTGCTCAGATGCACGGCAAAACCTGAAGCGGCATAGCCGGTATTGTTTTGAAGCATCAAGGATACAATACAGTCGCCGGCCTGTAAACCGGATAATCCGGGTACACTCCGGTATCCGTTGGCAACAATCTCTGCTTCTGTCAGCGGCTCGATATCGACATAGATGATATTGGTCTGACTGCCGTAAGCTTTTGCAACAAACTCGCTGTCATGAAGTCCCAAGAACACGAATGCTCCCAGCATGGAAAAGAAAAACGAAAGAACAAGCTTTTTCATTATGAGCTCCTCCTGTCACTTCAGTTTCTCAGCCAAAAAC
>JAFPQL010000091.1 GCA_017414145.1 Oscillospiraceae bacterium
ACGCTGACTGAGCACATCGGTGAAGCTGCCGGATTTATTCAGAATCCGCGCCGCTTCAACGGTATCCGTAAACAGTGAGCGGGAGAGCGCATTGTCCATTGCGATGCCGTAGGCACAGGCAGCCCCTTTGCCGCCGCTGCCCGCCGGCGTATCGACCTCCGGCGATGTACTCGGGAACACGACGGAATAGGTCTGCCCGTCGATCTTCGCCTCCCGCATGATGCTGCTGAGGAACTTCGCGCTGCCCTCGATCACCGGATAGACCTCCTGCAAATACGCCTCGTCCTGATTGAACCGGTAGGCATCATAGAGCATATCGGAAATCCATGCCGCGCCGGTCGGCCACATTCCCCACGCGCCGTCAATCGGGCCAGTGCGGTTCCAGAGGTCGGTATTATGATGCACGACCCAGCCCTCGCTGACGCCGTAGACCTCCTTCGCAGTCTTGTTTCCCTGCGCCTGTAAGGACTTCGCCTTCTCGACAAACGGCCGGAAGCATTCCTCCAGATTCGTTGTCATCGCGGGCCAGTAGTTCATTTCGTAATTGATGTTCGTCGTGTACTTGCAGCCCCATGCCGGGTCGCGGAACTTGTTCCAGATGCCCTGTAAATTCATCGGCTCGGAGTCCCTTGACGCAGAGATCATCATATATCTGCCGTACTGAAACAGCACCTTGACGAGCTTCGGGTCATTGTCTCTGCCAAAGGACGCAATCCGCTCCGGCACGGGCTTACTGCTGCTCGCGGACGACCCGCCCAGATCGACATCGACGCGCCCAAACAGTGCCTGATAATCGTCAAGATGTGCGGCGTAGAGATCGGAATAGGACTTTCTTGCGGCTGCATTGAGATCGGCGGCACAGTCACCCTTTTCGTCGCCGTTGCAGGTCGCATAGTCGATGAAATTCGTGCGGACGGCGGTCAGAATCACAACGGCGTCCGCGCCTGTGACCGAGATGCGGTTTCCTGAGACGGAGACGCTGCCGCCCTCCGGCATCACCTTTGTCCGCGTCGAGAACCAGACCGCATACGGCATCCCGTATTCGGAATCGCCGTGGCCGTTCATCACGAGCGTATCGCTGCCGTCCGCTTCGACCGTATACTGTCCGGTCAGCGAGCAGTCATAGGACGCGGTCAGGGACACGCCGCCCGCTTTGTCGGCGGAAATCCGCGTGACCAGCACCTGATCGGGGTGACTGACAAAGCTCTCGCGGCGGTAGGTGCTGCCCTGATACTGATAGGTGCATCCCGCGACCGCCGTGTTCATGTCGAGGAACCGGTCGTAGCCGGTGACGCCCTTGTGTCCGAGGTCGAGGTTCAGCGTGCCGACCGACTGGTATTTTGCCTCACCTCCGCCGATCATCGACGCGCCGATTGTGCCGTCTGCGTCGCGGTAATTGCCCGCCTGCATCTGCTGCCAGCATCGCTCCATGGTTTCGGCGGACACCTTTTTGTTGTTGTTGCCGGGGCCGCCGCTCCAGAAGGTTGCTTCATTGAGGTCGAAGCGTTCGGTCGGGCAGTTGCAGTAGACCATTGCGCCGATTCTGCCGTTTCCGAGCGGCAGCGCCTTGTAGAATGCCTCGTCGTTGTCCCACGCATTGCCGGAGAAATTGGTGCCGGCTTCCGAGCTGTAGTGCAGAATCAGATCCTGATCGTCTGCCGCAGAGACACGGACAGGCGGCTCCGTGAGCAGTCCGCCGCCGGCCGGTACGGACAGGCAGGTCAGTGCCGCGCAGAGCAACGCACTGACGGCGCGCAGTTTGTTTTTCATGCAAATACCCCCTAAAAATGTATACGGTCAGATTTCCCTGTTCCGGATCCGTTCCCTGTCGTTCCGGAATCTGTATGGACAACTTCATTATATCAGATCGGATTTGACCTGTCAATTCAATATTTTCAGCCTGACTGTGTAATTTGCAGTTCATTTTTCCGGCGCAATTTCTTTTCATCGGAGCCGGTTTCGTTTCGATATAGAGCAAAAAGTAAGAAAATACTTGTATTTTTGCGGTATTTATGGTATACTGGAATCAGGAAGGCTCACTGAAACGGAGGTGCTGACATGAAGCGGATTCAATGGAAAGCAGTTTGCCTGACAGCGCTGCTGTGCGGGTCGGCGGCGGGGATGATGCCGCGGATTTCCGCCGCTTCCGCAACGATTCTCGTGACGGATACCGCATCTTTGCGCGCAGCGCTGGCGTCTGCATCGGCAGGCGATGAAATTGTCCTGCGCGAGGGTGTTTACCAGGGCGAAAGCAGCGGCTGGCGGCCGTTTTCCGCGCAGGCTGACGGCACGGCGGAGAACCCGATCATTCTGCGCAGCGAGGACCCGGCGCATCCGGCGACAATCCGCGCAGATTCCTATTCCTCGCAGTGCGTGCTGACCGTCACCGGTTCCTACTGGCAGATCCGCGATCTCATCATCAGCGACGGCGCAAAGGGGATCTTTCTCCAAAAGTCCGAGCACAGCGTGATTTCCGGCTGTGAGGTCTGCCGCATCGGGGATGAGGCCATCCATGTCATCGACAACAGCAGCTACAATCTCGTCGAAAACTGCAAAATTCACGACACAGGGCTGCTTAATCCGAAATACGGGGAGGGCGTCTACATCGGCAGCGCCAAAAACGCCACGGATTACGGCTTTGAATGCCATTACAACACGGTGCGCGGCTGTCAGTTTGGCCCGAACATCGCCGCAGATCATGTCGATATCAAGGAATATACCATCGGGACGCTCGTCGAAAACTGTGTGTTCGACGGCACCGGAATGCAAGGCGAAAACGGCGGCGACAGTTTTGTCGAAATCAAGGGAAATCACGCGGTTGTCCGCGGAAATACCGGCTTCCGCAACGGCTGCGAAAAGCAGCTGTACGGCTTCGACCTCAGTATGCAGCTCGACGGCTGGGGACAGGAGAACCGCATCTACGACAATCACCTGTATCTCGACACGGCAGACTGCTATGTCGTCAAGGGCTGGAACTGCGCGGCGGAGGTCTTCCGGAATACGGTCGAGCCCGCGGAATGCACCTGCTACGGCAATAAGATCCGGCAGGTCGGGGAGATCCGGCTTGCGGGCGATGTGACCGAGGACGGAACGGTCGATGCGGAGGACGCAGCCTGTCTGCGGGACTTCCTGCTCTGTATGCCGGTGCGGCATCTTTCGGCAGCGAACAGCGACCTTGATGCAAACGGAACACTCGATGCACGCGACCTTGCGCTGTTAAAGCGTGCGATGCTGTCCGGAAATCCCGCGCCGCAGGCGGAAAAGACGGTTCGCTTTGTGCAGGAGGACGCCGGAAAATGGCGTGTCAGCGACGGACTCGGCGGCTGCGATGTGCGGTTTCTCACGGAGGCGAAGCCCGGTTCGCAGATTGTTTTTGCGTGGGGATACTGGGACCCGAATACGGTCAACCCGGACACCGGCAACAAAGGCAAGTGGACGCAGTTTGCGCTCGACAAAATGACGGCAGGGGACAGCGGAATCCTTGAAATCCCCGTGCATCTGCCCGAAGACACGACAAGACTGGCGCTTGAGGTCTGGAATTACGCGGACGAAACCGGCAAGCTCGATGTCGCCGGTGTCCGGCTGCATCAGGTCGTCACGCCGTAACAGGGAGGGACGCCATGAACATTGTGATTGCGATGGATTCGATGAAGGGCAGTCTGTCTTCCGTCGCGGCGGGCAGCGCGGCGGCATCCGGCATCCGGCGCGTGCTGCCCGATGCAGAAATCCGCGTGTTTCCGGCTGCGGACGGCGGCGAGGGGACGACAGAGGCGCTTGTGACCGGCTGCGGCGGAACATACCGCAGCGTACAGGTTTCTGACCCGCTCGGCCGGAAAATTCACGCACAGTACGGCATTCTGCCGGACGGGACTGCCGTGATTGAAATGGCAGCGGCGTCCGGACTGGCTCTGCTGTCATCAGCAGAACGGAATCCGCTGCACACGACTTCCGCGGGCTTCGGTGAGATGATCGCGGACGCAATCCGGCAGGGGAGCCGCAGTCTGCTGCTCGGCATCGGCGGCAGTGCAACGAATGACGGCGGCGTGGGCTGTCTGCGTGCACTCGGGTTTTCCTTTACGGACGCGGACGGCGCGGAGATTTCATCCGGTGCTGCGGGACTTTCCGCACTGCGGCACATCCGCTGCGATGCCGCAATGCCCACGCTCGCTGACTGCGATATCCGCGTGGCCTGTGATGTGACAAATCCGCTCTGCGGGCAGAACGGATGCAGCGTGGTATTCGGTCCGCAAAAGGGCGCCGATGCGGACATGGCATTGAACATGGATGATGCGATGCGGCACTATGCGCAGACGGTCAGGTACACACTGCCGGACGCCGATCCGGATTTTCCGGGCGCGGGTGCCGCGGGCGGACTTGGATTTGCACTGCGCAGCTTTCTCGGTGCGAAGCTCGAACCCGGCATCGGTCTGGTCATGCGGAAAACCGGCCTTGCTGCCGTAATTTCAGACGCGGATTTTGTCATCACGGGGGAGGGCTGTCTTGATGCACAGACCGTCATGGGGAAGGTTCCTGCCGGAATTGCCGGCGCTGCCAGACAGTCCGGAAGGCCGGTGATCGCATTCTGCGGCGTCGCGGGGGAGAATGCCCGCCTTTGCAATGACTGCGGAATCGACGCGTTTTTCCCGATTCTGCGGACAGTCTGCACCGCCGAACAGGCCATGCAGCCGGACAATGCCGCCCGCAATCTCGCGGACACCGCTGAGCAGGCGTTCCGTCTGATTCTTGCCGCTCGCGGGCGTGCCTGATACGAAAATTTACGCCTCTCCGGTCAGACTGTGTGTCTGCGGAGAGGCGCTTTTGCGTTTATTGTTCCAGCAGGCGGATCAGCCGCTGCTTCCACGGGCGGTCGTAGGGATGCTCACGCAGCGGAAGATTCCACTTCGTTTTGCCGTACAGCACGGTCGAGGGGTGCGTGAACTCCTGAAATCCCCATTTTCCGTGATATGCGCCCATGCCGGAATGACCGGTTCCGCCGAACGGCACGCCCCTGACCATCAGGTGCATACAGACTTCGTTGACACAGCCGCCGCCGTACTGCTGCCGCGACATCTCGCGCTCTGCCCATTTCAGATCTTTCGTGAAAAGATAGAGCGCCAGACCGTGCTCCCGCGACGCGATCAGCCGCATCATGCGGTCAATTTCCGCGTCCGGATAGGGGACTACCGGCAGCAGCGGCGAAAAGAGCTCATGCTGTACGATCGGCTCGTCTGCCCGAACCGGATAGATCACGGTCGGAGCATATTTCAGCTCATCCTGCCGGCCGAATCCGCCGAAGATCATCCTGTCGCGGTACTGCTCCGCTTCCGCCGCACATTTCTGATAGGCAGACGCGTTAATCATTCGCGGATATTCGGGATTTGCCGGCGCATTTTTCCCGATCTGCCGGACGAATTCCGATTTCAGCGCCGTCAGGAACGGTTCCGCAACTTCCTCCGCGACCGCAATCTGATTGATGTTGATACAGATCTGCCCGCTGTTGCATAGCTTGAAAAAAGCGATTTTCCGCGCCGCGTCGGTAAGATCGGCGTCTTTGCGGATGACGCACCAGTTTCCGGTTTCGCCGCCGAGCTCCAGCGCGACGGGCGTCAGATTTCGTGCGGCCTGTTCCATGACATGAACCCCGACACGCGGGGAACCGGTGTAAAAAATCTTGTCGAAGCGTTCCGCGAGGCAGAGGTCGGCGATGTCGTGTCCGCCGTCGATCAGCCGGACATATTTTTGCGGGAAGATGCTGCTGAGCAGTTTGTTCAGCACTGCCGTACAGTGCGGCGATTTGGAGCTGGTTTTGAGCACTGCCGTATTGCCGCCGGCGATGCTCGCCGTCAGAACACCCAGTGTCAGCAGCACCGGAAAATTGAACGGACTGATAATCAGCGTCACGCCGTATGGCATCTTGTAGACCTTCGTGCGGACGCTCGGAAAGCACTGGATGCCGCTGAAATGGGTTTCCGGCTTTGCCCATTTGCGAAGCCCGCGGAGCGTTTCGCTGATTTCCGTCAGGACGACGCCGATGTCACAGAGATACGCCTCGGCTTCACTTCTGCCGAGATCATCGCGCAGCGCCTGACACAATTCTCCGCGATGGGCTTTGACCGCATCGCGCAGGCGTCTGAGCTGCCGGATCCGGAACTCGACCGGCAGGGTCTTTCCGGTCATGAAAAAGCGCCGCTGTTCTTCCACAATCTGATGAATCCTATCCGCAGTCATCCTGCACCTCCGTTTCGGCAAGGCGGACTGCCGTACAGTCCGCGCACGCTTCCCAGTTCTCGTATCTATTATAGCATAATACCCCGTAAATAGCAAGCTGATACGGTTTCCGGAAAAAAAGACAGCCCGTATCATCTGCGATACAGGCTGTACTTTCTGATGTTCGCTGCAAAACCCATACGGGGGAACCGTCCCATCTGTGCAGCATCAGATGGGACGGCATCGAGAGAAATGGAGAGGAAAATATCAGATTTTAAGCGAGAATCCCAAAGGATTACTCCTTGACACCGCCCAGTGCAACGCCGGCAATGATGTACCGCGAAAGCGCGAAGTACACAATGAACAGCGGGAGGACGGTCAGAACGAGTGCGAGATAAACCGCACCGTATTCGGTCTTGTACATATCACCCTGGAGCTGCGCGACCATGATCGGCATCGTCCACTTCTTCGAGTCAGTCAGAAGAATCAGCGGGATGAACAGGGCATTCCATGACGCAACGAACGAGAAGATCGCCTGTGTCGCCATAGCCGGCTTCATCAGCGGAAGCACGATCTGATTGAAGATGCGGAACTCACCGGCGCCGTCAATTCTTGCAGACTGGACAATTTCCATCGAAAGGGACGGAAGCATATATTGCCTCATGAAGAATACCGTCGCTGGCGCGGCAACTGCCGGAACAATCAGCGGAATGTAGCTGTTGGTCATGCCGACCTTATACATGAACTGATAGAAACCGATTGCAGTCACCTGACCGGGGATCATCAGCACGCACATGATCAACGCGAAGAACGCTTTTTTCAGCTTCCAGTCATATGCGACGAGCGTATAGGCTGTCAGCGTCGAAAAGTAAATCGTACAGGCGGTTGCACATACGGAAATGATCGCGGAATTGACAAAACCTGTCCACGGGTTGAAGGTCTTTCCCTCAAACACCTTGTAGTTTGTCAGCAAGCTCTTGCCGGGGATAAAGGAAATTGCGTTTGCCTGAATCTCATTGGAGCTTCTGGTCGCGTTTACCAGCATGATAATAAACGGCAGCAGACTCATGATTGCGAGGAGAATACAGACAAAATACTGAAAGATTGTGAAGCCGGTGCTAAGTCCGGAGCGTTTTCTGCTTGCCATACTTAAAACCCTCTTCTTTCTTTCATATTCTTCTTCTTGCGTTCAGCTTTCTTGAGTTTCTCAAGTGCAATCGCGTCCTTATCACGCATCAGATAGAAGAGGATGAGGGACAGAATTGCAACGATGACAAACAGAACCATGCTGGCGGCAGCCGCTCTGTAATAGAGGTTTGTGCCGGTGAACGCAACCTGATAGATGAACACGCTGGCGGTCGTTGTCGCGCCGTCCGGTCCGCCGTTGTTATACAGCTTCGGGATATCGAACATATTGAGACCGCCGATCATGCTCGTGATCAGTGTATACAGCAGAACCGTTTTCAGGTTCGGCAGAGTAATCCGGAAGAAAGTCTGGACTCCGTTTGCGCCGTCGATATCGGCTGCCTCATAAATATCAGGACTGATACCCAAAACACCGGAGACCAGCAGAATCATGGTGTTGCCGTACCAAGTCCAGAACTGGATGAACGCAACAATGATTCTCGTAGCGGACTTACTGGTCATGAAGTCGAACGCAGTAGCCCGGATGCCCCAAGATTTCAGGAGCTGGTTCACAGGACCGGTCGGGAATCCGAACAGCGTGCTGAACAGGATTGCGATCGTCGCTGCGGTAATGATATTCGGCATATAGAAAACGACTTTGAAGAAGCCCTGACCCTTGAGCTTGGATGTACGGGAAGTAAACCAGGCGGTCAGAATCAGTGCAAGCGTGATCTGGGGGATGAAGTTCATGATCCAGATCACGAGCGTATTCCGCAGAGACTTCAGGAAAGTCTCATTGTGCAGAATGTCCCGGAAATTCTTAAGCGGATCGTCAAGAACATGCGCCGGATTCACACCTCTCATGTCGGTGAATCCGATGAATGCTGTATACAGTGTCGGATACAGCTGGAAAATCAGGAAAACAACGATAAACGGGATCGCAAAGAGATAGCCGTATTTTGCGTACGACAGCCCCTTGAGATGTCTCTGGCTCTTATTCAAAGCAGGAGCCTCCTTTCAGAGACTGCCCCCACGGAGCGGACCGCAGTGCGATCCGCTCCGCCGAGCAGTTTTTAGAGCAGGCTAATTTTTTTCAGATGCAATACTGAAATGGAATCGCTTGCGCAGCTTGAAATTACTGAGCTGCTTCGAAGCCGAACTTATCGCTGACAACCTTCTTGAAGTCTGCGATTGCTTTTGCCTTGTCCTTTTCGCCCTTTGCGTACTGACGGACCTGGTCACGCCACTCAGCGTTGATTGCCTCGTCGTACTGGGTCAGGCACTTACCGCTTGCGCTGGAGTTTGCCGGAATGAAGACATCGAACATATTCTGGCCGTCGAGCAGATCGAGCGTGCCGTCAGATCTCTTCATGACTGCTGCGGAAGCAACAGCGTCCTTGGAGCCCTTCTGATCATAGAGCGTGCCGTTTGCCCACTTGTACTGCAGGCCGTCGTCAGTGGTGTCGAGGGTGATCCACTCGATGATCTCCTTGACGCCTTCCTTAACCTTGGAATCCTTGGTGCCGAGAACCCAGGTGCCGCCCCAGAAGAAGCCGACAGGGGATTCGCAGATTGCCCAGTCACCGAAGGTGCCTTCGCCCTTTGCCTTACCGTTGACCTGGTTGACGATAACATAGTTGATCAGCCATGCCGGACCGAAGAAGCCAAAGATCTTCTTGGTGTCAGCAGTCTTGATGGTCTCGTCCTTGGTGACGACCTTCTCGCCGTCCTTCTCTTCCTCGTTTGCACCGCCGTAGTCACGCATATCTGCGTACCAAGCGTGCGTCCAGTCCTGAGTCTTGTTGCTCCAGCCCTTGTCGGTGAGCTGCTTGGAGATGTCGAGGAACTCCTCGCGCTTCGGGTCGATGTAGAGCTTGTTGTCTGCGGTCAGCCAGCCGGCATCGGAAGCGTTCTCAACTGCGTGCCAGACATCACCGTCACCGGAAACGATGCCGTAGCCCTTTGCCTTCAGCTCAGCAGCTGCTGCCCAGAACTTATCCCAGCCCGGGCCGACCTTGTCCTTGATCTGTGCGGGATCATCCGTGCCCCAGACATCCTTCGCGATGGAACGACGGTAGATGAACGCACCGCCGGTTGCCTGATAACCGAGACCGAGGACCTTGCCATCCTTGGAACCGATATCAACAGTGTACTGTGCGATCTCAGCAGAGCTGATCTTGCCGGCGACATCCTCGATGCCCAGATCTTCGTAGGAAGCAACATACTGGGACATATCGCCCTGGGTGTACTTCTTGACGAACGCTGCCTCAGCTGCGAACATATCGACGCCGCCATTCTTCAGAGCAGCATCCAGAGCCGGCTGATACTCCTGGTTGGTGGTCGGAATCTGGGTGACCTTGACTTCGTACTTATCGCCGAAATCCTTGTGGGTCTCGATGTAGCGTTTGACCATCTTCGGAACCTCATCGGTAAATGCGTAGAGGTTGATGGTCTGCTTGCCGGTCTGTGCCGGTGCAGTGGTGTCAGCAGCCTTGGAAGCAGTGGTGTCAGCCGGCTTATCGCTGGAGCTGGAACCGCCGCAGGCCGTGCAGCCGAGCAGCATGCTCAGGGCTGCGATCAGGGAAATTGCTTTTTTCATTGTGAGTCCTCCTTTGATTTTTTGCTGCATAATGATGATTTCCGCCTGTCAGGTCAGCGGATCTTGCACAGTCTGATTACAGACTGAACAATACATTGTTCACGATGGATTCGAGCATTTCCTGTCTGCCGCTGGAGAGGGAATCCACAACCTCACCCTTCTTGAGTGCATATTCGCTCAGGCTCTTGAGATCGGCCTTGCCGGCGATGATGTCAGCGCCGATGCC
>JAFPQL010000092.1 GCA_017414145.1 Oscillospiraceae bacterium
CATAGACTTCCTGGAAGAGAATAACATTGCAGTCCCCACTGGGATCTATGCTCCATCAGGATACTGCATCTACCCGCTCTATGAATTCAAGGGGAGCAATCGGCGGCGAGACAGCCGAGCATCCGGGCATGATGCCCGATGAGGAATATGATCTGGCGGGCTTCACCGTCGGCATTGCCGACCGCAAAAAGCTCCTCAGACCCGATACGCAGAAGCCCGGCGATGTCCTGATCGCGCTCGCGTCCAGCGGCGTCCACTCAAACGGCTTCTCGCTCGTGCGCAAGGTCTTTACGGTCAATGAGCAGAATCTCGCACGGCATTACGCCGACCTCGGCACGACCCTCGGCGAATGTCTGCTGACCCCGACCCGCATCTATGTCAAGCCGGTGCTTTCCCTGCTGGAATCGGTCAATGTCAAGTCGATCTCGCACATCACGGGCGGCGGCTTCTACGAGAACATCCCGCGTGCGCTGCCGGAGGGCATCTCCGCGCACATCAAACGGTCGGATGTCCGCGTGCTGCCGATCTTCGACCTGCTCGCACAGACCGGAAACATTCCGGAGCGCGATATGTTCAATACCTATAATATGGGCGTCGGCATGATCGTCTCCGTCGCGGCAGAGGATGCCGACAAGGCGGTTTCCGTGCTGAACGCGGCCGGCGAAACGGCCTATGTCCTCGGCGAGCTGGTCAGCAGCAGCGAGGGCGTCATCATCGAGTAACACAGTCCGCAACATCTGACGAGGAGGTGCGCGTATGACACCGGACACGCTCCCGCCGCGCAAGAATATCATCGTTCTGGTATCGGGCGGCGGCACAAATTTACAGGCGCTGATTGACGCGCAGGCACGCGGCGAACTGGGCTGCGGCAGAATCACCTGCGTCATCAGCTCCAGACCCGACGCCTTTGCGCTCGTGCGCGCCAAAAACGCCGGCATCCCGACCAGAGTGCTCAGACGGAAGGATTTTCCCGACACCGAGCAGTACAGCACCGCGATGCTGGAGGCATTTTACGAGGAATACGCCGACCTGATCGTACAGGCGGGCTTCATGACCATTCTGGACGAAAAGGTCTGCAGGGCATACCCGAACAAGATCATCAATGTCCACCCCGCACTGATTCCGAGCTTCTGCGGCAAGGGCTTCTACGGGCTTCATGTCCACGAGGCGGCGCTCCAAAAGGGCGTCAAGGTCACGGGTGCGACGGTGCATTTCGTCACGGAGGTCTGCGACGGCGGCCCGATCATCCTGCAAAAGGCAGTCAATGTCGAGCAGGGCGACACGCCGGAAACGCTGCAAAAGCGCGTGATGGAACAGGCGGAATGGCATATTCTGCCCGAAGCGGTGCGGCTTTTCTGCGAGGACAAGCTGACCGTAAAGGACAATCTTGTCACAATCAGCGAGTAAATTTCAACGGAGGGACCGATTATGGCAATACTTTCACTGGAACAGGAACTGAAATCGAACAGCTATCCGGGACGCGGCATCGTCCTCGGACGCTCGGCGGACGGCAGATACGCCGTCGCTGCCTACTTCATCATGGGCAGAAGCGAGAACTCCCGCAACCGCATCTTTGTCGCGGACGGCGAGGGGCTCCGCACACAGGCCTATGACGAGTCCAAGTGCTCCGACCCGTCGCTCATCATCTATGCGCCGGTGCGCGTGCTGGGCAATAAGACCATCGTCACAAACGGCGACCAGACCGACACGATCTACGACGGCATGGATCACCAGTTCACCTTTGAGCAGAGCCTCCGCGCACGGAAATTTGAGCCGGATGCGCCGAACTATACCCCCAGAATCTCCGGCATCATCCGCTGCGAGAAAGACGGCTTCAACTATGCGCTGTCCATCCTGAAGAGCGCCGAGGGCAACCCCGATTCCTGCCAGCGCTTCACTTTCTCCTACGAGAACCCGATCGCCGGTCAGGGACATTTCATCCACACCTATGTCGGCGACGGCAATCCGCTGCCGAGCTTTACCGGTGAGCCGAAGCTCGTCGGCATCACGGGCGATCTCGACAGCTTCACGGAGATGCTCTGGTCGAGCCTCAATGCGGACAACAAGATTTCGCTGTTCGTGCGCTTCATCGACACCGCGGACGGCAGTACCGAAACCCGCATCGTCAACCGGTTCGGCGATGCACCGAAGGCGGACTGACCGCCCGTGCATATCATGAACATCCGAAACGGAGCGGTCTGCAAAGCACTCCGACGGTTCTCGGCCGCAGCCCTGACAGTCTGCGCAGCCGTCCTCGGAACCGCTCTGCCTGCCGCTGCCGCACCCGCACTTCCCTTTCAGCTCAACGCGCCGGCCGCAGTCTCCGTCAAGTGGCAGCCGACCGATGAAACGCCCTCTGCCTGCGTCGTTTCCTATGTCAAGGACAGCGAGCTGACGGCGTATATGAAGCACGACACCGACGAGCGCCTTGCCATCCGGCAGCAGTACGGCTATTCCGAGCTGTGGATCAAGGGACAGCTCGACTGGTCGCTGGATTCCCCGAACGACTGGCACTATAACCGGTACTGGGACACCGACGGCTACGATACGGAGTGGAAGCAGCATCTGGGCGACTGGGCGTATCTGAATTTCGCGGTCACATCGGCGAAAATCGACAGCGAGGAGATTTTCCGGAGCATGGGCAATCCCGCAGATGCCTCCGACAGCCAGTGGAACGGTACCGCGGAAGCGCCCGGCTGGAAATCCGTCCTGAAAGAGGGACAGTATGAGCTTTTCACCGCGCCGGACGGCAAGAAAGGCGCGAAAATCGACCTGACAAAGCATCAGATCTATGTCCGGATGCGCTGGCTGGTCATGGTCAACCGCGATGACTGGGAGCGGGAGCAGTATGTCTGCTCCGGCTGGTCGCAGACCGCTTCCGTCGGAACGCTCGCCGCTGCGACATCCGCGCCGGCGGACACCGCGGAAACCACCGCCGTCACCGCGCAGACGCTTCCGGAGCTTGCGCATCTCAGCGCACCGGATGTCCGCGATCTGCACCTGACCGGCAATTTCTCCGCCGAGGGCAGAGCCGTTGCGGAATTCACATTACAGGTGCCGGAGGAAGTCTCCGACAGCGCCGAACGCATCAAGGCGGCAGGCGGCAAGCTGATTCTCGCAGCCGCTGCCGAAACAGACGGCGCCGACAGTTCGCCCGTGATTCCGCTCGAAGAAATCCCGCTCACGCCCGGAGAACGGCGCGTGACCTTCTCGCTGCCGGAATGCACCCGATGTTCGCTGAGCTGGTATTACTGTCTGGAGGTCACAAATCCGCAGACAGGCGAGCCCGTGCGGACGGCACAGTCCGACGGCACAAAGGCACAGGAGCTGGATGTTCCCGTGCAGACGACTGAATCCACCGGCACGACGGCAGCGGCATCCGCGCCGAAAAAGAAGAGTGCCGGCAGAATCATGCGCCGCACCGCGCTGTTCCTGCTGCTGATGGCAGCGCTGGCCGGCGGCACCGTGTTCTTCATGCGGAAATATCACATCAGCATCCGCCGGAAATAAGCCGGCAGACCGTTCATGCCGCCGCGGCGGCCGGACCGAAAGAATCATGCGCAGCACCGCACCGTCTGCCGGTTCAGGTGCTGCACTGGGCGGGGGAGTCCCGCCGGAAAGGAATTTGCTATGGAAACCGAACGCCTTTTGAAGTATGGCTGCAACCCCAACCAGAAGCCTGCCCGCATCTTCATGAACGACGGCAGCGCCCTGCCGATCACCGTGCTGTCGGGCAATCCGGGCTACATCAATCTGCTGGACGCCTTCAACGGCTGGCAGCTTGTCCGGGAGCTCAAGGCCGCGACCGGTATGCCCGCCGCGACCTCGTTCAAGCATGTTTCTCCGGCAGGCGCCGCAATCGGCAGACCGCTCTCCGACACGCTGAAGAAGATCTATTTCGTCGATGACCTCGGCGAGCTCTCCCCGCTGGCCTGCGCCTATGCCAGAGCCCGCGGCGCGGACAGAATGTCCTCCTTCGGCGACTGGATCTCGCTCTCCGACGAGTGCGACGCGATTACCGCGACGCTGATCGCCCGCGAAGTCTCTGACGGCATCATCGCACCGGGCTATAC
>JAFPQL010000008.1 GCA_017414145.1 Oscillospiraceae bacterium
GCTCGCCGCAGCGAGCGAAACTCCCCCGCATAAGAAGAGCTCTGCGGGCTTGGGGCTCTGCGATAGAGAGCCCCATTCGATAATAGCATCCGCGAAGCGGATACCTCTTTTTACAGAGACCGGCGCTGCCAGAGAAATACATGGCGGCGCCGGTATTTTTGTATGGTTCTATCGTGGCGAAGTTTGGTTGTGTCCCGATTCCGCCCGCGGCGGGCTTTCGGAATTGCCAGCGCGGGCTCCGCGCAAAAACGCCTCACTCCGCACTTTTCATTTCGCATTCCGCATTTCGCATTCCGCATTGGCGGCAGGGCACTGCCGGCCGCCGCGTTCTCTTTTCCTGATTCCTCTTCCCCTGGTTGCTCGGCTTTCGTTACTTGGCTGCTTTTGTTTGTTGTTCTGGTGGGGCGAAGTCCGGCTGTGCCCGGTTTTCGCCCGCGGAAGGCTTTAGGAGATGGCAGCGGGCACTGCCCGCCGGAACTGCCGGCCGCGCTTGACATTTTGTGCGGAATCCGGTATAATAAGAACGGAAATATGCCGAAAAAGGAGGCATCCCTCATGGACGACTACGACCGCAGAATTTCTGAGCTTGAGGACCGCGTTGAGGAACTCGAAAAACTCATCGGCGCCCTCGCCGTGCGCCTGAAACGATCAGAAGGCGGGCTTGAATCTCTCACCGAACAGTCCGACGCCGTCTCCCATGAGTCTGCCGCCCTCTCGGAACAGGTCGGCGCGCTGAACCGCCGTATGGCCGCCGCCGAATCTTCCCTCTCGGAGCTCTCCGAGGATCTCGACGATACGATCGAGGACTTCAATGTCTTTTCCGAGGAAATGCGCCGCCGCTGGCGCAAAATTCTCGCAAGACAGGAGCAGATGCGCTGGGACGCTCCCGCCCCGCGCTACCGCGAGGATCCCCCCGCGGAGAATCCCGATGCTGAGGATTCCCCCCGGCCGGGCGACTGGGAATAATCCTGCACGCCGCCCCGCGGACAGAACAACTGTTTGCGGGCTTTGTTGCGCAATGTGTAAATATTGCGGGCGAAATCGGAATGAAGTGGTTATATTCTTTTCACTCCTGCGCAAAATGTGTGCATATTCACCAAAACAAAGCAGAATAATTCTACATCCGAACCATTCGTTTTTTCTTGAAAATCACCGTATTCTATGTTATAATGAGTAAGATAGCAGCAATTTGGATTTTTGACCGATACACACCCTTGATTCAGGAGGCGCGGAGATGGGCTTCAAAATAAAAAACGGCGTTCTGCTGAAGTATGAGAGCTCCGGCGCGTTGATGCGTCTGGGCATCCGCAAAGCAGACGAGACAATCAGTGTGCCCAGAACAGTCACCGACATCGCAGACGAGGCGTTTTCCATGTCGGATGTCTGCGGCATACAGCTCCCCATTACTGTCAAAACGATCGGCGAGCGTGCCTTTGCGCTCTGTGCCGATCTGGAAACCGTCCGGTTCACGGAGGGGCTCAGCGAAATCGGCGCAAACGCCTTTGACGGCTGCCACGTGCTGAAGGCCGCCGACCTGCCCGAATCCTGTAAGACCATCGGCGCATGGGCGTTCTGCAACTGCAGTGCGCTCCGCAGCGTGCATCTGTCCGATCAGCTCGGCGTCATCGAGCGCGGCACCTTCTCCGGCTGCTCGCGGCTGGAGGAGATTGAGGTTCCCGCCGGCGTGGAGCATATTGACAACCGGGCGTTCTATGCCTGCACATCGCTGACCGCCGTCCGCTTAAAGCCGGGTCTGCGCACGATCGGACGCGAGGCCTTTGCCTGCTGCACCTCCCTGACGACAATCTCCATTCCCGAAACCGTCACCGAAATCGCGGAGGACGCCTTTGCAGACTGCTCCGAGCTGAAAAGCGTCATCATTCCGCCGTCCGTGACCAAGCTCCACCCCTATGCCTTCGGCACGGAAAATTCCCTCAGAATCATCACCACCGTCACGGGCAGCGTGGCGTATCAGTTCGCGCAGGAGCGCGGCATTATGTGCTATACCGAGCGCGAGGCAAACCTGCTCCGCGGCAGCAATCCGGCGTTCTTCATCGAGTTCGGCATTCTCCGCAAATATACGCAGGAGTATCAGGTGCGCGACCTCATGGTGCCGGAGGGCGTCATCCGCATCGGCAATCACGCCTTTGAACAGAACAAGCAGCTCATTTCGGTTGTGATTCCGGAGGGCGTCGTCGAAATCGGCGCGTATGCCTTCAACGGCTGCCAGAGCCTGCAGCGGATCTATCTGCCCAGCACCCTCAAACGCATCGGGCGGTTCGCGTTCCGCGACTGCTCTCTGATTGATGTCATTCTGCCGCAGGGCATTGAGGTCGTCGAGAAAAATGCCTTCCAGGGCTGCTCCTCGATGCGCCGGTTCTATATGCCAGATACGCTGGAACGGCTGGAGAGCGAGGCGCTCAGAGACTGCCTCTCGCTGGCAGAGCTGCGGTTCTCCGCGAAGCTTGAAGCCATCAGCGACAGCGTGTGCAGCGGCTGCTCGTCCGTCCGGCAGATCATCATTCCGGAGGGGCCGAAGTATATCCAGCAGAATGCCTTCCGCGGCTGCTCCAGCCTGACGGAGGCCTTCATTCCTGACAGTGTGCTCGATATTTCCGGCAATGCCTTTGCCGATACCCCGCTCTTCCGCATGACGGCCGGTCACTATATCATCGGCAGATTCCTGATCCGTGCGGACGGCTACAGCCCGATTCCGGTCGGCGTACACCGCATCGGCCCGCGTGCCTTTGAGCGCGGCGGACTGCGCGCAGCCGTGATTCCGGAGGGCGTCATCAGCATCGGCGACAACGCCTTTGCAAACTGCGGTGTGCTGACGGATGTCGTCATCCCGAAAACCGTCACGGAAATCGGCATCGACGCCTTTGCCTATACGCCGTGGATGTCCCGCCGCACCGAGCCGTATACGATTGCCGGCGCGAATATCCTCATGCACGCGAATCTCACGCAGGCAGAGGTCAATGTGCCGGTCGGCGTGCGCGTCATCGGGCCGGGCGCCTTTGCGCAGCTTCCGGTGCAGGTCATCCGGCTGCCGGAGAGCGTCACCCGCATTCAGCACGGCGCCTTTTCCTACTGTGACCAGCTCGAAACCATTGAGCTGCCGACCACGCTCCGCCGCATCGACGGCTATATCTTCCACGGCTGCACTTCGCTGAAAAAGGTCGTGTTCCGCGAGGGTCCGACAAAGGTCGGCCACGCGATGTTCTCAAGCTGTACGGCGCTGCGCACGGTCAAACTGCCCCAGACCGTCACCGAAATTGACAATGAGGCGTTTTATCACGCGGGCATCGAGAAGCTGGTCATTCCGGACGGCGTGACCCGCATCGGACAGTCGGCGTTCAGCCACTGCGACCGCCTGACGGATATTGCCATTCCCGCGTCGGTCCGCGAAATCAGCGAAAACGCCTTTGTGGACTGCCCGAAATTCCGGATGCACGCCGAGGAGGGCAGCTATGCTGCGAGATTCGCAAAGCAGCATCACTCGATGATGACCTATGTTCCGCTCAATCTGGACGCGTTCATTGAGCCGGAGGAGCAGGAAGCCGCGGCACAGCAGCCGGAGGCACCGGTTCCGCAGCGCAGAAGCATTCAGCAGCCGACCTCCGATCCGGATTTCCTCTTCCGGAAGGAGCCGGTTCCGCAGCCGGAGCCCGCGGCCGCACCGCGTCCGGAGGATATGATTTTCCTTTCGTCCGAGCCGGAACAGAAGCCGGAAAATCCGCCTGCAAAGCCGGAAAAACCGTCCGTCCGGCAGGAGAATCCGTCCGCAAAGCCGCAGACGGCACGCAAGTCTGCCGCAGATACACCGGCGGAGGGGTCGGCCGCGCCGAAGGGCAGGCAGGCCGCCGCAAAGAAGCAGTCCGCATCTGCACGGGAGCCGGAGGAGGAACCGGCGGCTGTCCGCAGGACAGTTTCCTTTGATGAGGAGGAAGAGCTGAACTACGCGGCGCGTGTGAAGCGGGAGCTGGCCGAGGCGCGGAAGAAGTCGGTGCCGGTGGATCCGAAGGCGAAGCTGCCGGTCATTCCGGACGAGCCGGAGGCAGAGAAGCCGGTGAAACGCCGCCGGAAGAAGGAAGCGGCCCCGGAGGAAGAAGCACGCCGTCTGCGCGAGCGGGAGACGCCGGAGGAGGCGAAAGCACGCCGCCGCGCCAGTCTGCTGGACGATCTGCCGGATTTACCGGAGGATCGGGAGCGCAAGCTGCGGGCATCGGAGACGCCGGAGGAGACGCGTGCGCGTCATCGGGCGAGTCTGCTGAGTGATTTGCCGGAGCTGCCGCCTGAGGAAGGGAGCACGGTACAGCCGGTTGCGCAGACAGCGCCGGCGACGAGACCGGCGGAGCAGCCGTCGGCGGAGGCAGATGAAGATCCGTTTGCGGACATTCACTGGAACAGCGACCAGACGACCTTCACGATCCGGCTGTAACGGCGGGACGGCAGCGCCCTGCCGCCAATGCGGAATGCGAAATGAAAAGTGCAGAGTGAGGCGTTTTTGCGCGGAGCCCGCGTGGGCAATTTCTAAAGTTCTCTGTGGGGCGAACGAAAACCCGCGGCGCGTATCAAAATTAAAGTTTTTGGTCGAGCTTTTTTCAAAAAGCTCGCGGGTCAAGGGCAGAGCCCTTGTCGCTCGCCGCAGCGAGCGAAACTCCCCCGCATAAGAAGAGCTCGGCGGGTTTGGGGACCTGCGATAGAGGTCCCCATTCTCAAATAACATCCGCGAAGCGGATACCTTATTCTACAGAAACCGGCGCTGCCAATGCGTAAATGGCGGCGCCGTTGTTTTTGTATGGTTCTATCGTGGCGAAGTTTGGTTGTGTCCCGATTCCGCCCGCGGCGGGCTATAGATCATTGCCCGCGGGGGCTCCCCGCCGCGCATCTCTTTTCCTGATTCCTTTTCCCCTAGTTGCGTGGCTTTCGTTTCTTGGCTGTCTTTGTTTGTTGTTCTAGTGGGGTGAAGTTCGTTTGCGCTTAGTTTTCGCCTGTGGCGGGCTTTAGGAAATGGCAGCCGGCACTGCCGGCCCGCGGCGGGCTTTAGGTCATTGGATGCCGGCACTGCCGGCTGGCAGCGGGCACTGCCCGCCCGGCCGGCTTCACACAAAATACAAATAACAGCGCTGCCGGATACGATTGTCCGGCAGTTTTTTGAAAAAAGCAAAATCCCTCTTGCCAAAATCCATAAAATAGTGTAAAATAGAAGGGGTTGTGAAAATCTTCACAAGTCTATCCAAAACTCACTGATGAAAGGATGTATTTCACATGGCTGGACTGAATAAGGTCTCTGTAGACGATCTGCAGGCAAAAGGCAAGAAGATTCTTGTCCGCTGCGACTTCAATGTGCCGCTCAAGGACGGCGA
>JAFPQL010000093.1 GCA_017414145.1 Oscillospiraceae bacterium
ATGTCTACTGTCCCGGCTGCGGCGCCAAGCTGCCGGAGTGAGCAGGCGGGATCTGTCTGCACCGCTTCGGAAAAACCAGATTATTCCGCTGGAAATCACCGGCATGACCGCAGAAGGCAACGGCGTCGGCCGCTTCTGCGGCATGGCGGTCTTTGTGCCGCAGTCCGCGGAGGGCGACCGGCTCGATGTCCGGATTGTCAAGGTGCAGAAAAGCTATTGCTACGGAATCATAGAAGCGATCCGGGAACCGTCTCCGGACCGCATCGTGCCGGACTGCCCGGTCTTCCGCCAATGCGGAGGCTGTGTGTTCCGGCATATTTCCTATCCCGCGGAGCTGCGGCACAAGGAGCAGCTCGTCAGCGACGCGTTCGCCCGCATCGGGCATCTGACGCCGGACGAGACGCTGCCGGTGCTCGGCGCGGACACGCAGGACGGCTGCCGCAATAAGGCGCAGTATCCCTGCGGGTGTCATCCGCAGACCGGTGCGCTCTGCTTCGGCTTTTATGCGGCACGCTCGCACCGGCTGATTCCCGTCAGCGACTGCCGGCTCCAGCCCGCAGTCTTCGGAGAGATTCTCCGCCGCTGTGAATCGCTGCTCGCGGACATCCCGCCCTATGACGAGACAACCGGCAGCGGCATCCTGCGGCATCTCTATCTGCGCCGCGGCTATCACAGCGGCGAGATCATGGTCTGCTTTGTCACGGCCAAGGAGATCAGCGGGCAGCTCAGACCGGTCGGCAACGCGCTGATGCGGGAGTTTCCGGCAGTGCGTTCCGTCGTGATGAACCTGAACAACCGGCAGACGAATGTCATTCTCGGCGCACAGACCGTCACGCTCTGCGGCAGCGGCACCGTCGCGGATACGCTCTGCGGCATTCCGGTCTCGCTCTCCCCGGAGAGCTTTTACCAAGTCAATACCGCACAGGCGGAGCGGCTGTTTGCGGAGGCAAAACGGCTCGGCAATCCGCAGAAGGACGAGCTTCTGCTGGACCTCTACTGCGGCGCCGGCGCGATCGGCCTTTCCATGGCGGATGCCGCGGGACAGGTCCTCGGCGTCGAGGTCGTCCCGCAGGCGGTGCGCGACGCAAAGGAAACCGCAGAACGCGCAGGCATCCGGAACGCAGACTTTTTCTGCGGCGATGCCGGCGAAATCGCCGCGCAGTTTGCCGCCGCCGGAAAGCGCCCCGACCTGATTGTCCTCGACCCGCCGCGAAAAGGCTGCGACACGGTCACGCTTGACGCCTGTCTGCGCATGGCGCCCGCCCGCATGGTCATGATCTCCTGCAACCCGGCGACGGCCGCCCGCGATGCCGCTTACCTCTGCGAAAGAGGCTATCACCTCAATGTTCTGCGCGCGGTGGATATGTTCCCGCGGACGGGGCACGTTGAGTGCGTAGTTTTGATGTCAAGGGATAAGGCGTAAAAGTACCGATTTTACGGCAGTTTTCGGCTATACAGTCAATCTGCGAAGTCAACCCTAACCGGCTTTTTACTGTATTTGGAAAAACATCTACGAACTGAAAACGCCTGACAACCAATCTGCGCAG
>JAFPQL010000094.1 GCA_017414145.1 Oscillospiraceae bacterium
GTTCGCTGATCTCCTACGAGACCGGCGAGGCCGTTACATACGGCCTGTACAACGCGCAGGAGCGCGGCAGTCTGTTTATCCCGGCAGGCACCGAGGTCTATGAGGGCATGGTCGTCGGATGTTCGCCGAAAGCGGAGGATATTGTCGTCAATGTCTGCAAGCGCAAGCATCTGACGAATACCCGTGCAAGCGGCAGCGACGACGCGCTGCGGCTGATTCCGCCGAAGGACATGAGCCTTGAGGACTGCCTTGAATATCTCGGCGAGGACGAGCTGCTTGAGGTCACGCCGGAGCATCTGCGCATCCGCAAGCAGATTCTGGACAACAGCCTGCGCATGAAGCAGCGCTTCAAAAAGTCCTGAGCGCGATTCTGAATCCGCCGCGTCCCGCGTATGCTGCAAGCGGAGGCGATGCGGATATGGAACGGCCGTCCCCGTCTGCCTATGAAATCCGGTCGCGGCATCAGCTGCACGGATACACGGCGGAAGCGTGGGTTCCGAAGGGCGATCATGCGGCGGAAATGACCGCGGAACGCCTTGCGGCACTGCATATACAGGAAAATGTTGCCGAACGGCCCGAAAAAGGCAGAAACCGGCAGAATTCCCGCTGACTTTGTTGATTATTCACAAAAATCCGTTAAAAACAAGCAATAAAATTGGCGCGGAAATCGTGCCGGACCGCTTGACCAAAATCGGGTTTTGTGATAGAATAATCATATATCATCCGGAACAATGCCCGCCCGTGTCAGGCAGGTGTGCACTGCGAAGGATCTTCCATTGCGGGAGCAATCCCGTGCGCCGGGTTTCCGGCATCCATATGGTAACAATGCCCCGACACGGCATTGATTTTACGAAAACAGAAAGGATTGAAACACATGAGCATTTCCATTTTTAAGAAGGCTGTCGCACTCGTTTGCGGCGCGGCTACCATGCTGTCTGTCGGCGCAGCGCTGAGCGCTTCCGCTTCCGGTCCGATGGTTTTCACCGCGGATCAGATCTATGCTGAGCCGGGTCAGATCGTTGACTACTCTGTCAGACTGTCCAACAACCAGGGCTATGCTGCTTCCGGCCTGAGCCTCTTCTTCGACGAGCGTCTGGAGATCCAGAACACCTCCGGCAGAAGCATTAAACCGGTTGATGCGGGTCCGGCTGCTGCAGGTCTGTCCACGACGCTGGGCTACCACGATACCAAGCATCAGATCGGCTGGTCCACGATGGGCAACGGCGATGATTGCACGGCTGACGGCATCCTCTACACCCTGAAGATCAAGGTTCCGGCAGATGCAAAGCCGGGCGACACCTTTGTCATGGATCTCGGCGAGATCAGCCAGCTCGTGAACTCTGCGAAGGAAACCCGCGAGTGGCAGCTCGTTGACGGCTGGATCAAGATTGCTCCTGTCACCACGACGACTGAGGACTCCACCACCACCACTACTACCTCTTCTTCCTCTGAGGAGCCGAAGACTAATACCACTGCTTCGGTTTCTTCCGGCGATGAGAGCCAGACCACTTCTGAGTCTGTGAGCGGCGACAGCAGCGATACCGAGTCTACCGAAGCAACTTCCGGTTCTGACGCAACGGATGCTACCTCCAACAAC
>JAFPQL010000095.1 GCA_017414145.1 Oscillospiraceae bacterium
GAGATTGAGCATACCGGTCAGCGGGTCGCGGATGCGCGTCGCCAGCAGGCGCTCATTCATCTTGAACAGGCGTGCGGCAATCAGATTGGAGCCGATGACATGACCGGCCGTATGAATGCGCTTTGGAAGCAGGAAGCACTCCTCGTCCAGCTCCGTGCCGTAATAGGCGTAATAGCCGTAGACCTCGTTTTGCAGGTAGACGCCGGTGATATAGATCGTCCGGCCGGCTGCCAGCACGGTGTCGAGATTCGGAATGAGCTGCGCCCGCGGAATGATCGCAAAGCGCTTTTCGCGGCGGGTAAAGCTCGCCGTACTCATCAGCTCGGACACATCGGCGAACTGCTCCAGACTCGCCTCGCTGAGATCGGCGCTGAGACTGTCTCTGAGGCAGAGTACAGCATCGTCGGGAATATGTGTGACAAGGACATCGAGATAGTCGATGACCGAGACCTGCTTTCTGCCCATCAGCTCGCTCATGATGCGGTGTTCGTCCGCGTCCTGTGCAGCGCTGACGCTCAGTCTGCGGGAGAGATTGAGAATCACGGCGTTCTGGTCGCGGTGTTCGGTGACACAGCAGCCGCAGGATTCGGAAATCTGCATCAGCGGCGGAATTTCGCAGCGCAAGGCGGCGTCTCCGCCGTCGAGAATCAGCTCGGCGGTATCCATCGCGGCGGCACCCATGCGCTCCAGATCGCGGGCACAGGTCGTCAGGCGCGGTGTCATGCAGCGCTCCAGCACGATGCCGTCCAGACCGGTGACGATCACATCCTCCGGCACGCGCAGCCCCTGCTCGCGCAGCACGCTGCAGCAGGCGATTGCCATGGAGTCATTGCAGCAGACAATCGCGTCGGGCGTATCCATCGCCAGCAGCCGGCGGACAGCCTCCGCGGCGGGATCCTCCCAGTAATCGCCGTATGCGACGCGCTCCGGCTCAAAGGGCAGCTTATTCCGCTTCAGCGCCTCGCGGTACGCCAGCACCATGCACTCGGAGCCGTAATTTCCGCGGATGCCCGTGACCAGATCGACCTTCCGGCAGCCGTGATGCGCAATCACATGATCCAGCAGGGCGGAAAACGCCTGACTCGGATACGAAAACACCGAGGGGATGTCTTCCATTTCCCCGTCATAGCACATTACGGGGATGCGGCGCTCCTTTGCCAGCGCGGCAATCGTGTTGCAGACAGCGTCATTCCGGATGCTCTCCCGCATGATGACGATCATATCCACGAGATCAAACGGGATCAGATCATACACGCTGTAGCAGCTCTGGTCGCTGCTGCTGCCGGACAGGTCTTCCAGTGCTGAATTGAAAACAATGACATCATAGCTGCGTCTGCGGGCTTCTGTGACAAATGACTGGATGCTTTCGCGGATTTCACTGTTCTGAATCTGGGCGGTGCAAAGCGCGAACAGCGGTCTGTCGTGAAGCATGGAACAACCCCCCTCCTGCCGAACGGCATACTTCGCCTGATTATAACTATTGTATCATGTTTTCCGCCTTTTGTCAATGGGATGCAGCAGTTCTTCCACTATGTCCACCGGACGCGCACAACCGTATCCACAAAAACTACAGCCGTTTTCGGTCAAGTTTGTGAAACCCACCAGTTGATTTTTCGGGCAAAAAGGACTATAATAAGATAGGACAAAATGTATCGAAAGGTGGAATCTCCCATGTCCGAACTACAGATGAACAGTAAAACCGTAAAATTCGGCGGCAGCAGTCTCGCCGATGCAGGACAGTTCCGGAAGGTCAAGGCGATCATCGACGCCGACCCCGCACGCCGCTATGTCATTCCCTCCGCGCCGGGCAAGCGCTTCTCCGCAGATACCAAAATCACAGATCTGCTCTATACCTGCCAGCGTCTTGCGGCAGAGGGCAGCGACTTCTCCGAGCCGCTGGAGAAAATCCGCAGCCGTTATCTCGAAATCGCACAGGCACTGGGTCTGAACTTTGACCCGTCCGACGAGCTCGACCGCATTGCCTTCCGGCTCAAGGAGGGCGCGACAAAGGATTTTGCCGCCAGCCGCGGTGAATACCTGAACGGTCTGCTGCTGAGCAGCTATCTCGGATTCCCGTTCGTCGATGCGGCGGATGTTGTCTGCTTCAGCGAAAACGGCACGCTGCTCATGCCGGAAACGATGATGGCGATGCGCGATGTACTCGCTGACAAGCCCTGCGCGGTCATCCCCGGCTTCTACGGCTCCGGCCCGAACGGGGAGATCATCACCTTCTCGCGCGGCGGATCCGATATCACCGGTTCGCTCGTCGCAAGAGCCGTCCGCGCCGCAATGTACGAGAACTGGACCGATGTCTCCGGCGTGCTGGTCGCAGACCCGCGCATCGTACAGAATGCCGCGGTCATCAACACAATTACATACGAGGAGCTGCGCGAGCTCTCCTACATGGGCGCGACCGTCCTGCACGAGGACGCGATTTTCCCGGTCCGCGCCGCCGGCATCCCGATCAACATCCGCAATACGAACGCGCCGGACGATCCCGGCACGCTGATTGTCTCGGATGACAGCGCTGACAGTGATATGCAGACCGGCTACACGATCACCGGCATCGCCGGCAAAAAGGGCTACTGCGCAATCAACATCCAGAAGGCGATGATGAACGCCGAGCTGGGCTTCTGCCGCAAGGTGCTGTCCGTGCTCGAAGAGGAGGGCATCTCGATCGAGCATATGCCGTCCGGCATCGACACGATGAGCATTATTCTCGCGGAAGATGCGATCAAGGGCAAGGAAAAGACGGTGCTCTCGAAGATCCGGAAGGCTGTCAGCCCCGATGCCTGCGACATTGAGCACGGCATTTCGCTGCTGGCGGTGGTCGGCAGAGGAATGCGGCGCACCCGCGGCACGGCGGCACGCATTTTTGCGGCACTGGCACACGCCCGCATCAATGTGAAGATGATTGATCAGGGTTCCAGCGAGCTGAACATCATCATCGGAATGCTGGACGGCGACTTTGAGGAAGCAGTCCGCCGCATTTACGCGATGTTTGTCGGCAGCGCGGAGCAGTAAGGCCGGCAGCCGATTTCTAAAGTTCTCTGCGGGGCGAACCAGCGCATTCGGTCGCACCCATAATTAAAGTTTTTGGTCGAGCTTTTTTGCAGGGAGCCCCCGCGGGCATAATCTGAAGCTCGCCGCAAGCCAAAACGAAAGTTTCGGTCAAGCCTTTTCAAAGGCTTGCGGGTTCTTTGGGCAGAGCCCTACGTCGCCGCCCGTAGGCGGCGAAACATTCCCGCATAAGAAGAGCTCCGCAAGGGGGTGAATTGCCGCCTGGCGGCGAGAGGGGGACGCCCTGCGATAGAGGGCGTCCCCCTTTTCTGCGTCTGCTTGCTCGAAGCGGATACCTCTTTAATTACAGAAACCGGCGCTGCCAGTGAAATACATGGCGGCGCCGTTATTTTTGTATAGTTCTATCGTGGCGAAGTTTGGCTGCGTCCCGATTTCGCCCGCGGCGGGCTTCAGGTCAATGGATGCCGGCACTGCCGGCTGGTGGGCTTTAGGTCATTGCCCGCGGGGGCTCCCCGCCCGGCCGGCTCATTTCCTGCGATTTGCAGCATCCCCCTGCGCGGCATCCCCGGCACAGTCCGGCGAATCCTTAATCGCACCGCCCGCGGCTGCCTTTTCATAGCGGTTCTGCCGGAACAGATACTTCTCCAGCGGCTCCGGAAGCGTTCCCTTCTCCCGCCGCTGCTTCAGATACCAGTTCAGCTCTGCGCCCAGAAACCAGAAATACATACACGCGTACAGCCAGACCAGAATCATCACAATACCCGTCAGACTGCCGTATACATACGCGTACCGCGCCAGCGACCGCTCCAGAAATACCGTATACAGCGCTGCCGCCCCGCGCCAGAACAGCGCCGAAAGCAGCGCGCCGGGCAATTCCTCCCGGAAATGCGCCTTGCGGCTCGGCAGCATCGCATAGGACAGCCAGAACACCAGAAACAGCAGCACCGGGCTCGCCAGATTCCGCGTGATGTTCAAAATCAGATCGAGCAGCGGAAATTCCGGAAACCGCATGATGATCAGCTCGACCAGCCGGCTGCCCAGCGCGTACATGACAATCAGCGCGACCAGCATCACACAGGTCGCCACCGTATACAGACAGCCGATGAGCCGCAGCAGTGCCTGACTCCGCGATTCGCGGATGCCGTACACCGTGTTGAAGCCGTTCATCAGCGCCTGAATCAGGCGGGATGCCGTCCAGATGAGAAACAGGATCAGCACCAGCTTCGCCGACCCGATGTTTTCATTAAAATAGCTGTCGATAAAGCCCTCTCCGAAGCTGCGGTATCCCTCCGGCAGAATCAGCCGCACCGCACGCAGCAGCGTCTCCTCGCGGACGGGCAGCAGCCGCGTCGCCAGACAGACCAGCATCGTGAACGGAAACGCCGCCAGCATCAGGTAAAAGGTCGCCTGCGCCGCATAGGCAGAGAGATGATCCTGCGCCATTTTGTCGGATGCCGTTTTGAGCATCCGCAGTGCGCGGTGCAGATATTTCACCATAGGCAGTCTCCCCTCTCATGCCGCTGCGGACAGCTTCAGTCGTCAAACTCGTACTTGTCGCCGAATTCCTTGCGGAACTGGTCGAAAATGCGCTCGTTCAGCGCCTCGTCCGTCACGGCGTCGTAGTGCTCGGAATCCAGTCCGAGATCCACCACCTCGACAATGACCACGCCGGATTCCTCGTCGTCATCGTCCAGCGGCATCAGTACGGCATAGGGCGTCACATCGACCGTGACCAGCTCCAGAAACTGAAACCGGACCAGATTGCCGTCCTCATCCTCCAGAATGACGAGATCGTCATCCGGCTCCTGCGGGAGCTTATTTGCATCGCTCATGCTCATCGCCTCCTTTCTGTGAAATCTCAATGCACCGGCTCAGGTCTGATAGTCGATGCAGCTTCTGCCGTTTTCGGCAAGATACTGCCGGATAAACCCGACAAATTCCAGATGCGCGGGATGCGTTGCATAGCGCTCCAGCGCCGCAAAATCGGGGAATTTGCCGTGCAGCAGCAGATGACTGTTCGAGCTGTCGGCATCGGGGCTGTTCAGGCGGACCTCCAGACCCTCAGCACCCGGCACCAGTGTCCGGAGTGCGGCGGCGCGTTCCGCAGCCTCTTTTGCGATGTCCGCGGCGGTTCTGTCCGCGGATGCCTTCAGGCGGAATAATACCACATGATGAATCATACGGACGCCTCCTGCCGTTTGATGACAAAGCCGACGACATGATGACCGGCGTTGCAGCAGATCGCCGCGCCGATGTTCCAGTAGCCCTCCGGCGGATAGCCGAGCGCCTTGGTCAGCGCCGCGCCGAATTCCTTTGCGATTTTCGGATCAGAGCCCTGCATGACGAGATAGGGCGTATGCGGCTGCATATCCGCCTTGACGACCTCGACCATCTTCGGGATGATATGCTGCTCGCCGCGGATCTTCTGCAGAACACTCGATTTGCAGTTGACGATGCGGCAGAAGGGCTTTAGGCCGAGCAGCTCACCGGCAAAGGCGGCCGCCGCGCTCACTCTGCCGGAGCGCTTGACATATTTCAGCGTCATCGGGACAAAATACAGACCCGCGTGCGTACACCAGTCTTCTAGAAAATCGACCGTCTCGGCGACACCCGCGCCGCGTTTGAGCATCTTCGCCGCTTCCGTGACGGCGTAACCGTAGGTTGCGGTGTAGTTTCTGCCGTCCACGAGATGAATGCGGAAGCTATCCTTCAGTTCGGGATGCTCGTCGTAGAGCATGGTGCGTGCCGCCTCGGCATTTGCGTAGGTGCCGGAGCCGCCCGCACCGATTGTCACATGAATGACATCGGTACACCCCTCCGCCGCGAGCGACGCATATGCCTCGTTGATTTCAAAGGGCGTAATCTGCGCGGATGCCGGGAACTCCTTTGATTCGTCGAGCATCCGGTAAAATTCCTCCTTGGTGAAATCCAGTTCCTCCCGCATCGGCCTGCCGTCGATGGTAATCGGAATGTAGAGCATCCGGATTCCGAGCTCCTCTGCAAGCTCTTTGGAAATATCGCTGACCGAATCGGTCATCAGCTGAATCTTCGGTTTACGCATAGTATTCTGAATCCTTTCCTGTTTTAAATCTGGCTGATATCGAAACCGCGCGGCGTTTCCGGCTCCCAGCCGGCTTTGGCATACCGGCCGTCGCGGGTCAGTCCTGCAAAATCATGCTGCCGCAGCACCTCGTAGGCTGCGATTGCAACGGAGTTTGAGAGATTGAGGCAGCGGAGTGTCTCCCGCATCGGGATGCGGACACAGCGCTCCGGATGCGCCGCCAGAATGCGGTCGTCCAGACCGGTGTCCTCTCTGCCGAAAATCAGAAATGTCTCCTCCGGATACTGCACCTCGGTGTAGAGCGTGCCGGTCTTTGCGGTGAAATAAAAATACGGATTCTGCGCGGATGCCGCAGGGTACTGCGCAAAAAACGCCTCAAGATTCTCATGGTGGAAAATGTCGAGCTTATCCCAGTAATCCAGTCCGGCGCGCTTTAATTTGGCGTCGTCGATCCGGAAACCGAGCGGGTGAACAAGATGCAGCGCAGCGCCCGTGACGGCGCAGGTGCGCGCAATGCTGCCGGTGTTCTGCGGGATGCGCGGTTCCACCAGCACGAGATGCAGCTTTGGCAAATGAATCCTTCCCTTCCTTTGTTCACGCGGCGAAAGAAGCCGCGCTGCCGGTTCCTTCCGGCGGCGAATTGCTTTCTGCTGTCCGGGGAATACTGAGGATATCCCGGAACAGAAAGGAGGAATCCGAATGCAGGTAACAGCCATCGCAAAGGGTGTCGCAATCGGTGCGGCGGCGGGCATGGTCGGCTATCTCGCCAGCCGTGTGACCGACGGCGAGAAATCCCGTCTGAAGCGCCGCTCCGTGCGGGCAGCCCGTGCCATCGGCGCCGTCATGGACTCCGTTGCGGATTTATTCCGCTGACTTTCTGCCGGTATTCCGGCGGAATTCCAGATAATTTTCCAGAATGATCGTCGCGGCAACCGCATCGACGACTGCCTTGCGCTTTTTTCCGCGTGTGTTCGTATCATTGAGATACCGGTGCGCGGTCACGGTCGTGCTGCGTTCGTCCCAGAGCGTGACCGGCAGTCCGGACGCTTCGCGCAGCGCCTCTGCAAATGCCTCGCATTTTGCGGCGCGTTCGCCCGCAGAGCCGTTCATGTTCAGCGGATGCCCGACGACGATCTGTTCTGCGTGCTGCTCCTTTGCCGCAGCCGCAGTTTTCCCGACGCAGGCATCCATATGCCGTTCGGCGATGACGCCCGCCGGCACTGCCAGCATCTCGGCGCGGTCACAGACGGCAAGTCCCGTCCGCGCATCGCCGAAATCCACTGCCATAATAATCAATCGGTTTCCGCTCCTTCCGTCTGTCCTGCTTCCGCAGGCTCTGTGCCGGCAGTCTGCGCCGCCGTTTCCGGTTCGGATGCAGTCGCTGCCGCGGTGGTGGTTGTTGCGGCGGTCGTCGTCGCAGTCGTTGTTGTCGTGGTGGTCGTCGTTTCAGCGAACAGCTCCGCCTCGTAGCATGACATGATTTTCTGCGCACAGCGCGCAAGATTCTGCACAAAGCTGACATCCGGCTTATAATTCACCGCGCCGCTCAGGATGACCAGCGTACACGGCATTTCGCCGGGGATCCAGCAGGTTTCGTGGTACTGATTCGCAATCAGGCCGTACTTGACCGCCATGCCGGTGATTCCGGTCGTATCGCGGACATAGCTGTGCTCGGAATGTGTCAGCGCATTCCACGCGATCTGCCAGCAGCCGCCCAGACCGGACGCCGCCTGCATTTTCGTCATGGCGCAGTTCATGAAATTCGCGGTGACAGCGGGGAATCTGGACGCGCTGATCGAGACGGAATAGCCCCATGACCGCACCATTTCGCCAAAGCCCTGCGTCCCGAACAGATAGACGAGCATATCATACGCAACATTGTCCGAATACTTCAGCGCATACTCAATGAGCTGCGAGACGGTGTACGACTTGTTGTATCCGTTGTTTTTTATGATGCCGCTGCCGCCGTGATACCACGACTTCGTATAGGTCACCTTGTCGGAGAGACTGCGCACACCGCCGGAGAGCTGCTGACAGCAGAAATATACATACGGGAGCTTGATCAGGCTCGCGCCGGAAATTGCGGTGTCCGGCTGATAGGAATACAGCACGGTGCCGTCCGCTGCTGTGAGCAGCACGGCACAGTTCCGCTTGTAATTTTTGACAAGGCGGTTCATCTCCGTGACCCTTGCCGCACGCGGCGCGGTCGTCGTCACGGTGGTTTTCGCGGTTGTGCGGGTCGTGGACGGCGCGGTGCTGCCGGTCCGCTTCGCCGTGGCAGCGATTGTCCGTGCTGTTGTCCGCGCTGTTGTCCGGACTGTCCGGACGGTCTGCACAGTCGGCAGCGTCACTTCCGGTTCCTCCGCACCCGCATAATTGCGGTACTGATATGCCGACGGGTCATCGTCCGTCACGGTCGCAAAGGTGCGCCAGACGGTGTGCGCCTCCGTCAGCGATGTTACCGGATCCGCCGCAGAGGTACCGGATTCCGCCGGTTCCGCGGTGGTTTCGGCTGTGGTTTCCGCAGTGGTCTGCGTGGTTGTCGTCTCCGGCAATCCGTCGTTCCGGCTGACTTCTGCCTCTTTTCTGCCGCAGGCGAGCAGCAGCAGCGTCGCTGCCGTCAGCACTGTCAGCACCATTCCCCTGTAAATCAAACATCTTTTCATAAAAGGCTCTCCGGCTGATTATAAATCAAAGCGGTTCCAGCGCTCGTTCGTCATGGATTTCAGCGCTTCGGGCAGATGAGAGTCGTCATTTCGGAAGCGCACCCGCCAGACCTTGCGGTCCGGATCGTACCAGACGAGCGAAACGGCAGTACAGTCTGCCCATGTGATATATCTGAGATAGCGGATGTCAGAATAAAACAGCGCACAAAGGAGATTCCGCAGCACACAGCTGTGCGACACGACGGCGACCGTCCCGCCGCGGCCGGCGTACTCGATATAGCCGATGATGTTTTTCATCCGCGCATAGACTTCCTTCATGTCCTCACCGAGCGTCACGGAAAAATCCTGCATGGCATCCCGCCATGTCAGATAGGTCGGGAAATTCTGCTGAAAATACGCCCAGCTTTTCCCCTCCAGAATGCCGCCGTTGAATTCATGCAGCTCCGGCTCGGCGCGCATCGGCGCGTTGTGATAGCGGTTGACGGCCTGTGCGGTCTTTTCGCCGCGGATGCAGGGGCTGTAAAACACCGCGTCCAGCGGGATCTCACGGAAGCGCTCCGCCAGACAGTCGAGCTGGGCGTTTCCCTTTTCGCTGAGATCGGTATCCGTCCCCGCTCCCTGAAAGATATCGCGGACATTCGCATCGGTTTCGGCATTGCGGATCAAGTAAATCTGTGTAAACATCGTATCACCTTCCCTGTCCGTCCGGCTGCACCCCTGTCCGCTCATACCGGTTCCAGACCGAGCTGCGCAGAGTGGAGAACGCCGGCGGCAGATGCGCTGCGTCATTCTTGAACACGAGCCGCCAGCCCGTTTCCGTGTCGTATTCGACCAGCGATACGGCGGTATTATCCGCCCAGCCGACATCGCCGAGCCGCTCCATATCGCCGGACTCCACATAGCAGAGGAAATTGCGCAGCGCGCAGCCGTGTGAGACAACCGCAGCGGTTTTTCCGCGGCATTCCTGCGCAATGCGCGTCATCACGGCGATCATCCGGTTCCAGACATCGCGCATCGCGTCGCCGGACGGCGCCTGAAACGCCGCCATATGCTGTGTCCACGCCTGATAGGCCGCCGGAAAGGCATCCGGAAGCTCCTTCCAGCGCCGCCCTTCCCATGCTCCGCCGTTGATTTCGCGCAGCTCCGCGTCATAGTTTACCGGCAGCCCGTGAAACCGGTTGACGGCATCGGCGGTCAGGCGCGTGCGGCGGTAGGGGCTGCAATACAGCGCCTCGATCGGGATATCGCGGAAGCGTTCCGCCAGAAAATCAAGCTGACGGAGCCCCTTTTCGGTCAGATCGGTGTCAAGGCTTCCCTGAAAGAACTCCTGCACATTGCCCTCGGCCTCGGCGTGCCGCACCAGATAGATGCGTGTCACCATGGCCGGACCGAACCTGTCAGCTCCGCGGCCGTCGCAATGTGATTGGCGTCGAGCCAGTCGTTCAGCTCGTCGATGATGCGCAGCGGGGCATACGGATCCTGCACGATTGCCGTTCCGACCTGCACCGCCGAAGCACCGGCTGCCATCAGCTCGGCGGCATCCTCGCCGGACATCACACCGCCCATGCCGATGACCGGCAGGCTGACGGCATTCGCCACCTGCCAGACCATGCGCACCGCGACCGGAAAGACCGCCGGACCGGACAGTCCGCCCATATTGTTGTGCAGGATCGGTCTGCGGGTTCTGAGGTCGATGCGCATTCCGAGCAGCGTATTGATGAGCGACAGCGCGTCGGCGCCCTCCGCCTCGACCGCCTTTGCAATCTCCGTGATGCTCGTCACATTCGGGGAAAGCTTGACGCAGAGCGGCTTTTTCGTGGCGCGCCGGACGGCCTTTGTCACCTCGGCCGCCGCCGTGCAGGAGGTTCCGAACGCAGCGCCGCCCTGCCGGACATTCGGGCAGGAGATATTCAGCTCGATCATATGCACATCGGTCTGGTCGAGCTTTGCCGCGACCTCCGCGCATTCCTCCGGCGTGGAACCGGCGATGTTTGCAAGAATTACCGTATCGC
>JAFPQL010000096.1 GCA_017414145.1 Oscillospiraceae bacterium
GAAACACTTCCGCGCGGACAGTATGACTGTGCGCTGCGGTATCTGATTACAGAACAAAAATCGGAGGACTACTATGGCAAACACTGAAACAAATCTGCCGCTGACGCCGGACGGTCAGCCGGAGGACACCGTGCATCCGGTGCCGGAGTTGCCGCAGAGCGCGGAACCGGCTGAGACGCCGCAGGAGGCGGCACCGGCAGAGGCGTCGGAAAGCGTCATCCGTCAGGCGGCTGAGGCCGCGGTCTCGGCGGGCAGCACCGCCGGTCTGCCGGCGCAGGAGGTCGCTGAGGAGGTCGAGCAGCTCTTTTCCGACGAGGCGGAGCCTGCCGCAGAGACGGACGCCGCCCCGGAGGACGGAGATTACGATGACTACGATGACTACGACGAGGTGCGGGAGCGCGAAAAGCAGAAAAAGCGCCGCCGCCGCAAGAGCCGCAGAAAGCGCAAGAGCCGCGGCCTTTCCTGCTCGCTGGTGCTGCTGACGCTGATCTGCGCGAGCGCCGTCATGCTCTCTGTGGCGATTCTCACGGTTGTCAAGGAGATTTACGGCATCGGCAAGGATGAGACCCAGCGCAATATCACGATTGCGTCCGGTGCAACGACCGCCGACATTGCCGCGCAGCTTTCCCGCGAGAACATTGTCTCACTGCCGAAGATGTTCCGCCTGATCTCCCGCATGAACGGCAAGGACGGCAGCTACATCGCCGGCGACCATGTCATCAGCCCGTCGATGAGCTATCAGGCGATGATCGAGGAGCTCTGTAAGAACCACGAGAACGACCGCCAGTATGTCACGGTCACCTTCCCGGAGGGCTGCACGCTGCTCGATGCCGCCCGTCGGCTCGAAGAAAACGATGTCTGCAAGGCGGACAGCTTCATCTGGGCATTCAATGCCGGCGGCTTCGGCTTCGACTTTGAGAACCGCGTCACCGACACGAGCAAGCTGAAGTTCTACCGCATGGAGGGCTACTGCTTCCCGGATACCTACGATTTCTATGTCAAAGAGGATCCGTCGATCGTCGTGCAGAAGATCTACGAGAACTTTGACCGCAAGATGCTCCCGACCGATTACGCCAAAATGGAGGAGCTCGGCTGGACGCTCGATCAGGTCATCACGCTGGCATCCATCGTGCAGGCGGAGGCCGGCAAAAAGGAGGACATGAAGGACATTTCGTCCGTCTTCCACAACCGTATCCTCAACAGCTCGATGTTCCCGCAGCTTCAGTCCAACCCGACGAGCAATTATGTCCGCGACATCATCAAGCCGAATCAGGAGGTGCAGAACATCCTGATGCAGGACGCCTACGACACCTATATCGGCGTGGGTCTGCCGCCCGGAGCCATCTGCAACCCCGGCAAGGACGCGATCGAGGCGGTGCTGTACCCGTCGCAGACCGATTATTTCTACTTCGCCGCGAATGTGGATACCCGCGTGACCTATTACGCCCGCACGAACGAAGAGCATGAGGCAAACCTCGCAAAGATCAAGCAGGAGCAGGCGGAAGCCGCAAAGGCAGGAAACTGATGCGCTGCCCGGAGCTGCTCTGTCCCGCCGGTGACCGTGAGTGTCTGGAAGCCGCTTTGATGTTCGGCGCAGACGCGGTCTACCTCGGCGCAAAACACTACGGGATGCGTGCCGCCGCCGGAAACTTTGACCCGGATGCGCTCCGTGCAGCCGTGCAGACGGCACACAGCAGGGGCGTCAGGGTCTATCTGACGGCAAACACCCTGCCGCGGAATGACGAAATCCGCGCATTTCCGCAGTTTATCCGCGATGCAGAGGCGGCGGGCATCGACGCGGTTATCGCGGCCGATCTCGGCGTAATTGCCCTGATCCGGCAGCACTGTCCGTCGCTTGCCGTCCACGCCTCGACGCAGACCGGCATTGTCAACTATGAGACAGCAAACGCCCTGTACGCGATGGGCGTGCGCAGAGCCGTGCTGGCCAGAGAACTGTCCGTTTCGGAAATTGCGGAGATCCGTGCGCGGATTCCCGATGATCTCGAACTGGAGGTCTTTGTCCACGGCGCGATGTGCATGAGCGTGTCCGGCCGCTGTCTGCTCTCGGAATATATGACCGGACGGGACGCGAACCGCGGCGCCTGTGCGCAGTCCTGCCGCTGGAAATATGCCCTCATGGAGGAGAAGCGACCCGGACAGTATTTCCCCGTCGATGAGGACGCGGACGGCAGCTATATCCTGAACGCGAAGGATCTCTGTCTGCTGCCGTATCTGCGGGAGCTGGCGGAGGCGGGCGTTTCGTCCGTCAAAATTGAGGGGCGGGCAAAATCGGCGTATTATGTCGCGGGCGTGACCAACGCCTACCGCAGCGCCATGCCGTATCTCTTTGCCGACCCGCCGCAGCCCGTGCCGGAGTGGATCATGGCGGAGCTCGATCATGTCAGCCACCGCCCGTATACCGTCGGCTTTGCCTTCGGGCAGCGGAAGGATCTCATCTGGCACGAGAAAAACAGCTATCTGCACGACCGCGAGGTCATCGGCATCGTGCAGAAATCGGAGCAGGGCAGACTGTATATCAGTCAGCGGAACCGCTTTTTTGAGGGCGATACCGTCGAGCTCCTGATGCCGGGCAGTGCGCCGCCCGTGCTGACCGTCACCGACCTGCGAAACGGGGAGGGCGAGACGGTTGCGGCAGCGAATCATGCGGTCATGGACTGCTCGTTTGCCTGTGAAATCGCGGCGCCTGCCGGTTCCTTCCTGCGGCGTGCTTGTGACGGCGCTGACAGCCGTCACAAGGGCTGATCGGACAACATATGAATGACATCAGAACCGGCTTGCCGCCATGTCCGCGGTTGGCCGGTCTGTGCTGTCTGCATTCAGAAAAAAACAGCGGGCAGCAGTTCCGCAAAACGGAAAAACGGAAAACCGTCTCCGCCGGACACGGAGACATCTGAACAAAACGGGAGGCCGTTCACTTGAAATATCACCGCATTGTAAGCGTTCTGCTCGCGGCGGCACTGCTCCTCAGCGGATGCCGTTCGGAGACAGAACATCCGGCACCGGAGACCGCTTCCGGCACTGCCGCGGACACGACAGCGGACAGCACCGCTTTGCAGACGGAGACGACCACGCTGCCGTCCGAAACCACCGCGCCCGAACCGGTGCGGTTCACCTTCAATCCTCATGTGTATTCGCCGAAGCTGGCGCAGACGATTCCGCAGGATCACTGGGACGCCCTTTACAGTCTCTGCGACGCGCTGCGGGCGGGCGACTCCACCTTCCGCTGCGCCAGTCAGGAAGCATATGACTGGGTGATGGACGCCGCGGTGCTCGGTCACCTGTGTCCCGCCGCCTGTATGAAGATTTCGGGCAAAAGCAGCGACGGAACGACGCCCTTTGAGAACGGCACCGGCAGAATCTATTACAATATGCCGGCTGCGGATTATGTCAGACGGCAGGCGGAGTTTGAGCAGACGGTCACCGATGTGCTGAACAGCACTCTGGAAGCAGACGATGACGACTTTGAGAAGTGTCTGAAGCTCTACCGTTATATCGCGGCGAATTTTTTCTATGAGGAGTTTCCGGCGGGCTGCGGCGACGGCGCCTATTACTACACTCTGATGAATCACAAGGGCGTGTGCGACGAGCTGAGCGGCGTGTATATGTATTATCTGCTTCAGGTCGGCATTGACGCGCTGGAGATCGGCTGCTATGCGGACAATATGTGTCACGCGTGGAACTATGTCATCCTCGGCGGAGAGGGCTATCACATTGATGCGACATGGGCGCTGATGTCAGTCTACGGCACGGAAGACCTCAGTCTGGAATATTTCATGATGACGGACGAACAGAGAGCCTTTCACGACTGCCCTGTGGATGATCTGACCGTCGATCTGCTGCCGGAATACTGGGCCAATTTTTCGTCGCTGACATTCCCCGCGACAGACGGCCGGTATCATGCCGCGGATTATTCGACGCTGGATTCCCTCGACGAGACGCGCAAGGTGATGTATTATACCGATGTGGGCGGCGAATCCCATGAGCTGTATTACGGCGAATTCCGGAACCCGGCATAAGAACAAAACAAAGCAGGAGCTGCTCTGTCAGGGGCAGCTCCTGCTTTTTCAGATCAAGGCGGCACCGGCGGATATGCCTTAAGGCAACACCGCACAAAGCCCGCCTGACGGCTTGGCGGCGCATCTGCTTGCATCTTTTCCGTCATCTTGCACAGAAACTCCTTGCTGGGCGCCAGCCCAGCGGCGTCGTTTCTATACAATCTGACGAAAAATCTGACTGCGCATCTGCACCGCCAGCTCTGTGCGGTGTTGCCTTAACACATTGCGGCGAGCGCTGCAATGTCTGATTCCGAGGGGTTCACCCTGCCCTCGACGATTTCTGCACCGGGCGCGCTGTTCTTGAGGTTCTGCACGGTCTTTCCGAAGCCGCTGCCGCCCGATGTCGCAAATAAAATGATCTTCTTTCCCGCAAAGTCATAGCGTTCAAGGAAAGAGTTGATGATCGTCGGCGCGATGTACCACCAGATCGGAAATCCGACATAGACCGTGTCGTAGGACGCGGGATCGGCGTCGGAATCCGCCAGCGCAGGGCGGGAGCTGTGATCGTTCATCTCCACGCTGCTGCGGGACTGCCTGTTCTGCCAGTTGAGATCATCGCTTGTGTAGGGAACAGCGGGTCTGATTTCGTAAAGATCCGCGCCTGCCGCTTCCGCGAGCTTTTTTGCAGAACGGGCTGTGCTGCCGCCTGCGGAGAAGTATGCCACCAGTTTTCTGCTCATCATTTTACCTCCGTGATAAGGATGTTCCGAGCCGGTATGCCTGTTCGGGATAGCGGCTCATGCGTGTCATGGACGGGGTGCCGCAGCCGCGGCCGAGCACCGTGCCCATATCCTCGAACCGGATATACCGGACGAGCGTTCTGTAGTGCGCTTCGAGCGCTTCAAATGTCCAGTCGTCTGCGTTCCACGCGGCGGACAGCAGCGCCGATTTCAGATGCCGGCGGCTGAGGCTGCTGTTGTACGCGCAGAAGCGGTCCACAACGGTCTTTAGCTGCGCTGACATTCCGTAGTAATAAAGCGGCGTCGCAAACACGACCATATCGCAGGAGAGCAGCGCAGACCGGATGATTCCGTTATCGTCCTGCTGTACGCATTCGCCCTCATAGCCGCAGGCCGTACAGCCCGTGCAGGGACTGATATTCAGCTTTGCCGTCCGGATCAGCCTGACGCTGTGGCCGCAGGCCTCCGCGCCCTGCCGAAAGCTGTCGGCGAGCATGGCCGTAGAGCCGTTTTCGTTCGGACTTGCCATCAGAATGACAATGTTCATGCCGCACCTCATTTCCCGGCGATGCCGTTCTTTGCGAGCCATTCGGAGATATCATCCTGCAGTGTGCTGCCGCCCGAATAATGCACCGACAGCCCCTCGCCCGCAAAGGTGCCGGGATTGCTGCCCGTCATCGCCTCGTAGTCCGACTGCGTCGCTTCATACGGGTCAATGTAGAATGACGAAACGCGCACCGTATGGAGCTGCTCATCCTCAATGCGCCAGTTTTCGGAATCGGGGCTGCCCATCCGGAAGCTGCCGCCGCCGATCAGGAGAAAGCCGTCCTGCACCTCTGACGGATCTGCCGGACGGTCCGGCAGGGTTGTCTGCGCCGCGGTCTGTGCGGCAGTCTGCGCGGGCTGATGCGCCGGTGCGGTGCCGGACGCATTCTCTCTGCCTGCCAGATGCAGTGCTGTACCGATCAGTACGGCGCAGCAGAGCGGAATCAGCGCCTTTGCGGAAGCATGATGCGCCCGGCTTTTCTGCGTGATGCCCGCAAGGGCGAATCCCGTCAGCACAAAGAAGAGCAGCATGGCGAGATTTTGCAGCAGAATCTGCCATTTTGCGGTATCATAATCGAGAAACGCAAAATGCGTCCGGAACAGAAGATGACGGATGATGCCGTTTTTCAGGATGTACCGCAGCCCGATGCCGGAAATTCCCGCGAGGATTGCGGCAAAGACCGTTCTGCCCTTGCTTCCGGGCCTTGCGGTCATGGCGTTCAGGTGGAGCCCGATGTGTACGCCCATGAGCAGAAACGACCAGTAGGACATGGCGAGATGCAGCTTTCGTGCGGTCATCACAGGAATCATTCCGTACAGGAACGGCACGGCATGACCGCTCATCGACATTCCGCTCAGTGCGGTCATTGCGATTGCCGCGAGCAGCAGTGTGTTGACTGCCGTCAGCACGGTGCGGCAGGGCGAATATCTGCCCTTCAGCAGCGCGCCGTACCACTTCCGGTTGAGAATGTGGTGTACGGTCAGCAGCACCGTCATGGCGATGCCGAGCCATTCGTGCAGCGTGTCCCCCGTGACCTGAAAGGCCATGAGCAGCAGAAGCAGCACGGTCAGCGCGA
The DNA here is from genome assembly GCA_017414145.1 of Oscillospiraceae bacterium. The sequence continues at coordinate 6,379 of JAFPQL010000096.1, forward strand.
TATCCACAGTCCGTTTGACAACTGTTTTGGTCTGCATCACAGTCCCTCCCTGTCAGTGCATCCCGCTGATCCAGTCCTGAAGCTCATTTTCGGAAATGCCGGCAGCGAGTCTGCCGCCTGCGAGCCAGTTTCCGCTGCCTGCGGCTGCTGCGAGATTGCTGCCGCTCCTGCCGATCGGGCTGCCGCCGGAGGTGCAGAACGGAATGACGGTCTTGCCGTCAAAGCTGTGCGCTTCGACAAAGGCGGTCATCATCCGCGGCGCGTCGCCCCACCAGATCGGATAGCCGAGATACACCGTGGAATAGGCGTCCAGCTGCACCGTGTCGTTGGCAATCGCGGGGCGCGCATCCGGATCGTTCATTTCGACCGATGTACGGCTGTTGCTGTCATGCCAGTTGAGGTCTGCCTCGCTGTACGGCTCGGCGGGAATCAGTTCAAAGAGATCCGCGTTTGTCACGGCCGCGATGCGCTCTGCAACGCCCTTTGTCGTGCCGGTTGCGGAGAAATAGATGACAACGGTGTCTTTGCCGCTGCTCTCGGATGTATTTGCCGTTCCGGATGTGCCGGAAGTCTGCGGCGCGGCAGCGGTTCCGGACTCTGTACCGGACTTTGTACCGGCATCGGTTCCGGCGGATTCCTGCGCGGATGCTGTCTGCTGCGTCTGTGCGGCCGCCTTGCTGTCTGCGGAGTCCGGACTGCCGCACGCGGTCAGACCGATCATGCAGAGCGCGGCGAGAATCGGGATCATCAGTTTTTTCATAAGAACCTCCGTGTTATTTCATTTCCTTTTCCCAGAAGCGGATGACATGGAGCCCGAGGCTTTCCGCGACCGCTTCCAGCTCTGCCGTTTCCTCCGCGGTGAGGGCGATTTTTGGGAAATTCTGCATAATGCGTTCCTCCTCAGAGTTTGTTTGCGTGATGAATGCGCAGACAGTTGGTTTGTATTCTGACACTGTGTCATTACAGATGTTATAGCACCATTCTGACACTGTGTCAATATGCGGCAGGCACATTTTTCAAAATCGGCAATCCGCACAATTTGACTGCGGCGGATTTATTGAAATCAACCAAGCAAACAGGCAGGCTCCCGCGGTTCTGCGGAAGCCTGCCTGTCTTATATGATGTTTCATGCCTTGTTGAATTTCTCCTTGCCCTGCTTGCACCGCGGACATTTCCAGTCGTCGGGCAGGTCTTCAAACGCGACGCCGCCGTGCTCTGCCGGATCGTACACATATCCGCGGATCGAGCAGACATATTTTCCGCTGGCCTTCTGTGCGGAGAAATCGACCTTTGCCGGCACCGTGGGAACCGGGTTGCCGAGGTTCATGACGCGTCTGGCTTCGAGATTTTCATAGCCCTGCGGCGTATGCGTTCCGCAGTACACGGTCGGGTTGCTGCGGATGAATTCGCGTACACGGTCGAGCGTCTCGCGGGCTGCGGCGCGGTTCAGTCCACCGGTACAAGCGGCGACCAGTCCAGCCCGTCATCGGGCAGGATGCTGCCGCCGTCTGCGTCCGGGTCCGTTGCAGAAGCGGCAGTCGCTGCGGTTGTCCGGCGATCGGGGTCAGTCTTTGCAGATGCTGCGGTTCTTTCCTGTGCGGGCAGCTTTTCTGTAACGACAGAACCGGACGCACCGCTGACCGTAATATCAGCTTTCTCCGCAGCGGCAGAAGCTGCCGTCGTTTCGCTCTGTGCAGCTGCTTCCGTTGTGTTCATCGGGGGCGTTTCTTTGTCCGGAGCTGTTTCGGTTTCTGCATCTGTTGTTCCGGAAGCATCCTCGCTGACCGTTGCTGTGACCGCCGCTGTGCTGTCCGACAAAGGGGAACTGTCCGTCCCTCCCTCGCAGCCGCAAAGGAGCAGCCCCGCAAGCATGGCGGCTGTTATCATGTATTTCATATCAAGTCTCTCCTGCAAAAGAGGCGGCAGGTGACCGCCGCCTCTCATTTTTCTGTTACGGGATATGAATTTCACCGTTTCCGTTAAAGTCCTTGTGCTTTCCGGCATTTGTAAACGAGGTGGTGATCACATCCTCGCTCTCGAATTCAATGATCTCCAGTTCCGGAGCAGTATAGATTTCTTTCATGATCAAATCCTCCATTATTCAAATGTAATGTCGCAGGTCAGGTCTGCGCTGATATCCGAGCCGCTGGAAACGGTCACAACAAACAGCACGCTGTCTGCGGACGCTGCCGTATAATTGATGCTGTTCGAGATCATGCCGGTGTAATACTTGTTTGTTTCATAAGTATATTCCGTTCCGTCGTGGGTCGCGGTGAACTTTGCCTTGCTCTTGCCCGCAATCTCGGATTTCGGCGTGACAAAGACGAATCTTGTATAGTATGTGCCGTCCTTTTTGGCGGTCTGCTTGTATTTGCCGTCGGCAAGCGTCTGGTTCTTGGAAGTCAGATAGCCGGGGTTCTCTTCGCCGCCGTCTACATGGGCGTAGGACATATCAGTTTCAGAAGCATCGTATGCCGTTCCTGCGCCGCCTTTCAAACTGATGCAACCATTAAACATATGAAGCATATTATCTGGTGCTGTTACTTTTGCAGTACTCCACTTGTCAGAAACAATAATTCTTTCCAGGATCGGGCAGGACTCAAACATTGAACTCATATTGAGGACACTCGATGTATCAAGATCGCTCAGATCAAGCGTAACTAACTGTGTTGACGCAAACATATTTCCCATATCCTTGACATTTGAAGTGCTGCTCGGAAGTTTGACTTCAGAAAGTGATGAGTCGGCAAACATATTATTCATAGTTGTGACACTGGAGGCATCTGCTTTTGAAATGTCTATAGATGTTGCTTTGAATTTTTTGAACAAATTTCCGCAGTTAGCGGGAAGGATTGCACCCTCCTCTGCTACAACATATTGTACATCATCATTGGCTGCATATGCCTGAACATCACCTTTTGCGACATTCCCAGCGTTCAGCGTCAGTGTTTTGGTTGTCGCATCAAAAGATACTGTTTCACCTTCCGCACTTGCTGTGACAGCATAATCAAACAACGGCTCAATGTTGTATGCGGCAGGCACCGCACCGCACAGGATTGCTGCCGCGCAGAACGCTGCAACTGTTTTCATCCGCTTTTTCATACGCAGAACTCCTTTTCACATGAATATAAAAAGGCGCACAAGCCCCTTGTTCGGACTC
>JAFPQL010000097.1 GCA_017414145.1 Oscillospiraceae bacterium
GCATAGACAACTGCGGCAACCAGGACTCCTAGCACAATGGCATACACAGGTTCTTCGTGGGCAAAAACTCGCATATACGCTACGTCGAGAAGCATTACGGCTCCGGCGACGGGAGCGGCAAGCGCATTCTGAACCCCGTGACCGAGGTCTACATGGAGGAGGACAGCACCGTCGAGATGGAGATGGTGCAGATCAAGGGCGTCGATTCGACCGAGCGCGAGACCATCGCGGAGCTTGCCGCCGGCGCAAAGCTCGTCGTCCGCGAGCGCCTGATGACCCACGGCACGCAGACCGCCGGCAGCGTCTACAAGGTCAGCCTCAACGGCGACGGCTCCAGCGCGGATGTCGTTTCGCGCTCCGTGGCGAGAGATCAGAGCTACCAGAAGTTCGACGCCTGCATCGCCGGAAATGCCGCGTGCAGCGGACATACCGAGTGTGATTCGATCATCATGGACAGCGGAAAAATCCTCGCCGTTCCGTCCCTGGAAGCCAACCACATCGACGCGGCGCTTGTCCACGAGGCCGCGATCGGCAAGATTGCCGGCGAGCAGCTCGTCAAGCTCATGACACTCGGTCTGACCGAGGCCGAGGCCGAGGAACAGATCATCAACGGCTTCCTCAAATAAGGCATCTGCGGGATTCCGTCTGCAATGCCCTGCCCCCTTTTTCGCTGTCGGGGCAGGGCATTTTTTGTACGCCGGCGCTGTGATATTCCACAACTTCAGCGGGCGGAATTCCGGCGTGATTTGTGAGTATCTACGAAATTTGTCGAAATCGGTAGCGTTTGCGGCCTTTTTTTACATTGAAAAGGGAATATGCAGTTTTAGCGGAAATTACGGAAAGGAGGGTGACGGCATGAGCGACGCGGCAATCCTCGCACTGTTCTCTGCACGGGACGAACAGGCGATTGAAGAAACCGCGAAAAAATACGGCGGCATCTGCTTCAGTGTTGCGAACAGCATCCTGCTCAGCGCGGAGGATGCAGAGGAGTGCGTCAGCGATATGCTCCTGACACTCTGGAACTCGCTGCCGGAGGCCGGGCTCCGCTCCGAACAGCTCAGCGCCTATATTCTCTCCTGCGTGCGCAGACTTGCGCTGAACAGATACCGCACCGTGACGGCACTCAAGCGGCGCGGCAGCGTTTCCCGCGCACTGGAGGAGCTGGAATCCGTCCTGCCTGACCGCGAGGATGTGCAGTCGCGGATGAACGAGCGGGTTCTGCTGGAGGCGATTCAGCGGTTTCTTGCCGATCAGCCTGCCGACTATCGACGGATTTTTCTGCAGCGCTTCTGGTATTTCCGGACCGCCCGCGAAATTGCGGATGACCTGAATCTGAAGGAGAGCAGCGTCCGCGCCGTGCTGACCCGTCTGCGCCAAAAGCTGCGAACCTATCTGGAAAAGGAGGAGATTTACCCATGAACACGCTGGAATTGCTCGGCGGTCTTTCCGTGACTGCACCGGAATGGCTCCGCGATGCCGCACCCGCTCAGTTTCGTGCGCGGATGCTTTCTGACGATGATGCGGAGCGCATCAGTGCGCGTGTCATAACCCGCATCGGCGAAAACAGAAAAGCATCGGTCCATACGCCGTTCACCGCCGAGCCGCAGAAGCGCACACCGTTCCTGTCGGGCAAGGCCGTTCTGAACACCTGTGCGGCGGTGTTCGGTACGGTATTCGCAATGTGTTCGGCAGGATTTCTGTGTACGCTTCCGAACGGAAACGGCAGCATACGGTCAGACTGCGAGTTCCCCGCAGTGATTTCCGTACCGGTGCAGGTTGATACCGGTGCCGCACAGGCCGGCTCTGAGACAGCGGAACAGACCGCGGCACAGACCACGGATACCGCAGCCTCGTCTGAAACAGTCCTGACAACAGCCGATGAAACACAGCCCGCCGCGCAGACGACGGAACAGACCGTCAGCACCGCGGAGCGCACCGCGCCGCAAAGCACGGAAGCGCATTCCGCCGAAACGACCGCTTCGCAGACGGAAACCGAAACGGAGGCTTCGTCCGGGGATGCCGGATCTGCGGAGCCTGCCGTGCCGGCCCTCGGTGATCCGGACGGCGACGGTGCTGTGACCTATGCCGATCTTGCGCTGATCTACGGGCATGACCGCTGGGAGAACATGAAGGGCCGTGAAAATCTCCCCGCTGCCGTGCAGGACAATCCGTTTGCCGCGCTGACGGAGGAGCAGTTTCGCGCTGCCGACTTGAACGGCAACGGCAGATTCGGCACAAACGACTTTCAGGCAATGTTCTGCTGCGCCGCTTACCGGAATTATCTGGATGAACCGGAGGTCAGCCTCGCGCAGTGTATCCGCTATTATCCGGAAATGACCTTCCGGCTGAACAATGAGGAGGGCATCGGTCAGAAAGTGCGCATGGACGATTTCTATGCGCTGCTGGGGCTGGTCGGGCGCGTGCTGGAAGCACGGGATGAAGCGTCCTACCGGCAGGCACTGACGGAGTACAGCGCCCTTGCCGATTCCTTCCGCGCAGACGGACAGCAGGGCTGAGCGGCCGCTGCTGTCTGCCACCCGCGAAAGCCGGAGTATCTCCGGCTCCGGCTTCCTTACGAACGGAAAAGGAGGTCACATTATGAAATCAATCACGAAGAAACTGTCCGCGCTGATGACCGGTCTGATGACCGCTGTCTGTGCGCTCTGTGCAATGCTTCCGGGCGCGGTCCGCGCCGGTGCCGTGCAGATTCCGCCGGATTTTTATGCCGCGATGCTGAGCGAAGGCATCAGCGCCGAGGAGATTCAGTCGGTGCAGAATCTGTATCTGGACGGACGGGAATGGTTCGGCTATGTGAATTTTGTCGGCACGGCGCTCTCCACCGACAGCTGGAGCGTCCTGTTCTCGCAGGGCTACGATCCGATGCAGTGCGATCTGCCCTCTGTCTACAGCACCGATTATTACCGGTTCCCGCCTGTTTACGGCACTCTTACGACGATCTGGTTTCCGGGCCCGGCTTACCGGTATGCCTTCCAGTTTCACGCGACCGCGACGAATGTCCCGCTGTTCCGGGTGTATTTCAACACGGAAATTGACTATGCGCCGCCCGCAGGCATCGTCGTGAATGCGCTGAAGAACGGGAGCACCGCGCAGGTGAGCACGAATTTCCGGTACGGAACGGTGATGGCCGGGGATTTTGACTGCAACGGTTCGATTTCGATCTCGGATTCGATTGCGATTCAGCAGTATGTCGCCGGTTCGTACAGCGGCACCTGCAATGTGTATGCCGGAGATGTCAACGGAAGCGGTTCCGTCGATCTGAACGACAGTTCGGTGATTATGCAGTATCTCTCCGGCACGCTTACAACCTTTTACGCATATTTCGTTGGAGAATGAGGAATCTGATATGATCTGGAAAAAAGCGTCAGCCCTTTGCCTGAGTCTTGGCTTTGCCGCATCCTGCCTGTCCGGCGTGTCCGCAGCCGCCGACGGGACGCGCACGGCGGAATCGCTGCTGCAAACATACGGCAGTCTGCGGGAAATCATACAAACCGGTGAGTACCGGGATGTGCAGGAGCGGCAGTTTTACTACTCCCTGCGCCCGATGACCGTGCAGACCGATCTTGCGGATATGCGCGAAAAATGCTTTGCGGATCAGACTGCCCGCACGCGGCAGACCGGCGCGAAGCGGCGCCTGCTGCCGCTCGGATATCAGCCGGACACCGGCGAAATTGCCGAGCTGGAGGATATCGTCGAGGAGGACGGGCTGTTCTATGCCTTCTTTGCGAACGGCGAGGCCGCGCTGGCGGGATATGATCTGCCGGTGCTGCTTCAGCGCGGCGGGCAGGAGCTGGTCATCCCGCAGGAGGTCTGCGGCCGTCCGGTCACGGAGATCGGGAGCCGCGCCCTATACGGCATCCGGCTCAATGACGACGGCGACGGCGTGGATGCGCTGCAGGCACTGGGTCTGCGTTCGGTGACGCTGCCCGATACGGTCCGGCTGATCGGCGACGAGGCCTTCTGCGGCTGCCTGTACGCCGACCCCGCGGAGCTGACGGGCGGAGAAGCCCGCCCGCTGACACCGGACGATTTTTCGGATTATCACATCAATCTGCCGGCACAGATCCGCTTCATCGGTGCGCACGCCTTTGACGCGCTCGCCGCCGAGGCGCTGCTGCCGGACAGGCACAGCCGGATTCTGCCGCTGCCCGGTACGCTGGAATATCTCGGCAGCCGGCTGGACGCCGATCATTACGGCGCGGACGCCCCGTACTTCTCCGAATTCGGCACGGTCCGGCTGCGCACGGCGGGACAGCCGATCTATTACGCTTCCGGCGCCTTCCCCGGCGCACTGAATCAGTGCAGCCCCGCGGAGGTTCTGAACCGTCTGTTCGTCCTTGAAGATCCGGCCTGCGGCGATGCCGTCACGGACTGCGATCTCTTGTCCGGTCATGCCGGAACGGCATCCGGCGCGCCGTCTCCGTATACCGAAGCGGCGTTTCTGGACGAGGCGGCGGATCTGCTGGACTTCATCTTCTCGGATGCGCCCGACAGCGCATTCCGCAGTCTGCTTGACACACGCCTTTCCGATGCGGCAGCGCAGATGCAGTTCCGCGCCGCAGCACCGGCCGCAGGTGACCTGAACGGCGACGGCTCGGTGAGCATCGCGGACGCGGTGCTGCTGGTGCACTGGCTTGCGGAGGAGCATGACAGCATCATTGCCGGTGACCGTCTCCGCATGGC
>JAFPQL010000098.1 GCA_017414145.1 Oscillospiraceae bacterium
AGAAATACGACAGGCAGTCAGACACGAGCTTGCCGCCCTTGTCATGCGGATGATAGTCGTCGGAGAAGTAATCGCCCTGACTGAGATAGCCGCTGTTGAATGCCTTGGTCAGCGCGTTGTCCATGCTGATGATCGGGATATTGAAGTTCTCGCCGACCGGCACCATCTGTGCCTGGCTGGAGAAGCCGCTCTTTGCGCGGTGAATCAGGATGATGACCGCCGGCTCATTCGGCAGGTCGAGGAAGCGCTTGATGACGCTCTCGAAGCACTTTTTATACATGATGTCCTCGTGGTCGTTGACGGAGAACTCCACGAACACGATATCCGGATTCTTCGAGATGACATTCGGCTCGCTGCGCACGAGGCCGACGACGGACGAGGTGCCGGACAGACCCGCGTTGACCTCCGTGAAGCCGCCCTTTGCAAAGGTGGACTTGACATAAGAGGAGAACGGCGTCGTGTACTTGCCCATTTCGGTGATGGAGCCGCCCAGATAAGCCATCGTGAGCTTTTCGCCGTTCTCAGCGGCTTCGAGCTTCTTGACGAGGCGGTAGGTATTGCCCATGCTGTAAATGGAGTCCTTGTAGAACTGCAGTGCGCGGGCATCGGCAGTCTCCTGATACTTGTCCCACTTGTTTTCCTTCGGCGGTTCCACGATTTCGGACTGACCCTTCTCGAACTTTGCACGCTTGCCGATCAGGAATTCCGCCATCATCTCCGCGTCCAGCTGGTTGACCACGCCGCTCTCATTGACATCGGCGCGCTTGATGAAATCCTTGTCGGTGCTGCTCCGCAGGATGCCGCGCTTGGTCAGCGCCAGATCGGTCGCGTTGATTCTGCCGTCTGCATTGACATCGCCGAGGATGAAATCTCCGACCGGCGGCTGGTCGCCGCTGCCCTGACCGCCGTTCTTGAAGAACTCGTCAAGCTGTTCCGCCCAGTATTTGCCCATTTTTTCGTAGCCGCCCGCATTCGGATGCACACCGTCCGCGAGATCGACCGACGCGTTGATCGTGCTGTGGATGTCGGCGTAGATGACATTCTTGGAGGCGTAGTCATCCGCGACCTTCTTGATGAGCTCATTGTATTTTGCGATATTCTGGTTTGTCTGCGAGGAATTGCCGCCCCAGCCCATATTGCCGAGATCCGGAATCGTCGTCAGGAAGATCGTACCGGAGGCCGGCATCTTCTCGCGCAGATAGTCCAGCAGCTGATGCAGCCGGTCCTCAGAGCCGTCCAGATGCCCGTTGTTGATGTCATTCGTGCCGATTTGCAGCAGAATGATGTCCGGCGCATACTTGGTGATGTAGTCGCCGCCCTGCATGGTCTCCAGAATGCCGTTCAGCTGACCCATCCAGCCGCCGGGCAGATTGGTGATCGTGTAGCCGCTGTAGCCGGCGTGATTGTCGTCGTAGGAGACCTGCTGCCCGTTGTAGTTGAAGGTTGCAGAGTCCTTGCCCTCCGGTCCGACAAAGTCGATGTTGTCATAGCCCTTCTGCTTGAGGAACTGCCACAGATATTTCCGGTAGCCGCCCTCGTCCGCCATGCCGTAGGTAATGGAGTCGCCGAGCGGCATGATCTTGATCTTGTCAGCCGCCTCCGCAAATCCGAGATTGGATGTCAGCGCGGTCATGGTCAGCATGGCTGCCGACAGGACCGAGCAGAGTTTTTTCTTGATTCTCATAAAATCCTCCCTTGTTCGGAGCGGGATGTCTTTTTGTATCCCCTTTTCTCGTATCATCCCCTGTAAATCAAACAAAACCGCTTCCCCGGCATCCCTCCTCTTTTCTGATTTCAAGCCTCTTTCAGTTTATCTGATACAAAAAGCAGCCGCATTCGGATCTGCGGCTGCGCTTGGTTTCAGACCGGCGCACACGGGGGCGCCTGCACAGGACATACCGCATCTGTCATCAGATTCCGACACTTCAGAAATGGATTCCCCTGCAAAACAAAAATTGACCGTGTGTACCTTATATCTATATGTTCCATTATAGCATAGAACAAAACGGCTGTCAAGACAAAAAACCGCTTCCTTCCGTATAGGTTTTTATTATCAGCGTTATTCAGCCGGACGGAATCCGGGCGGGTTCTCCGGAAAAAAGCGGAGTCTCCCCATGTGTACGGGAGACTCCGCGCCTTTATGATACGAAATGTTATGCGGTTACGCGCTGAGGATATGGCGCTTGAGCAGGCTGAGATCAACAGCGGTCAGCTTCTGATCCTTGTTCATGTCGCCGGCCTTCCAGTCCGCCAGATTGGTTTTCGGGACTGCGGTCAGCCAGTTTGCCAGCAGCTTCACATCCCGTTCATCGCAGTTGCCGTCCTTGTTGATGTCGCCGATGACCTCCTCATCCGGATCCTGGTGATTCTCGTCAAAGACCATTCTGGCTCTCGACAGGAACGGATCGCCGGCGGGCTTCTCCACGCTGTTCCACTTGCTCTCACTGCCGTAGAAGGTAATGGTCGCTGTGGCGGAATTGTCCGTAAAGGTGTAGCCGTCAATCTTGGTCAGCTTGCCGGAAATCTTCAGATCGGTCAGCTTGTTGCACGCGGCAAAGACGCCGAAGCCCATTGTCGTCGCGCCGTTCAGCTCCGCAGAGGTCAGGTTGTCGCAGTACCAGAAGGCATTGTCCGAGATCTTGCTGATGCTCGACGGCAGCACGACGGATGTGAGCTTGGAATTGCGGGAAAACGCGCTCGGCGAGATGTATTTCACCGAAGACGGCACCTTGACATCGCCGGATGCCGTGCGGGCATCCACCAATGCGCCGTTGACGATGACGAGCGGGTCCTTCTGACGCTGCGCGTCGAGCCACGGGGTTTCCTCAAAGGAGAATTCGCCCGTCTCGACCAGATGATCGGGGAAGTTGACCTCCGTCAGTGCGCTGCACTTCTCAAAGGTGCGCAGATCCATGGTCTTGAGGCTGTCCGGCAGCGTAACGGACTTGAGGTTCTTGCAGTAGCCGAAGGCGTACTTGTCGATCGCCGTCAGCGTATCCGGCAGTTCAAGGCTCCGCATCTCGCTGTACTGGAACGCATACATTCCGATGGCAGTGACAGGCAGGCCGTCGATCTGCGACGGGATGACAGTCGGATCGGAATCCGTCTTGGCACCGGAAATCTCGATGTGATCGGAATACTTCCGGTAATTCAGCGAGCCGGACGACCCCTCCGTATACGGCTCGTCCGCTGCATAAGCGCCGGTGATGCTGCCTGCGGAAAGCGGCAGACCGGCGGTCAGAACCGCGGACGCCAAACATGCAGCCGTCCGCAGTGCGCGGGTGGAAGATTTCATAGTGACCCCTCCTTTTATGTTCAGCCGGCCGCGGCATCGCGCCCGTCCGGCGGCAGTCCCGCCCCTCTCAAGCGAAACTGTATCACTTTCATTATACATGATTCCGGCGGGAATGTCAACAGGCAGATGCAAAGAATTTTCGGCGTTTTTGAGGCCCCGCCCGTTTCGTTCCGCACAAAGCCGCAGCGTCCGGTCAGGGGCACTTGCAGAATGAAAGCGGGGACGCCCGTTCTGAGACAGCGCGTCCCCGCTTTGTGCGGTATGATCTTGATTCTGACTGCCGGACGGGAGAAGGCATTACAGGAAGCAGCGGATGCCGTGCTCCTCCAGCTTTTGCAGCTCCTTCTGAGGCATCAGAAAGGAGTGGGTGTAGGTCTTTGACTTCGACCAGAAGTTCGTTCTCGTGCAGAGCACGCCGCCTTCCGCCGGCTCAAAATCATAGGAAAAGACCTCAGGGTTCATGATTCTGTCCGGGACAAACCGCAGAACAAGTCCGCCGCTCTGAAAATCGGAATCAAAGGAGTCAAAGCGGTCCGCACGGATCATTTTCCCGTTTTCGTACTGATAGTACTCACTGTTGATGATGACGCCGTCCGCGAGACTGCCGTTTCTGCGGAAGGACTCCACGCTGACCGGATTGCCGTCGTCCCCGTACTCGGTCCACTCCATGGAAAGGAAGGTCACAAACGGCTTTCTGCCCGGAAGCTCCTCCACGCGGTAGTCCGCCAGAAGCTGCTCCGATACGGGAACGGTGATATACCGCTTGGTTTCATCAATCCGGTGCGCCATATGATGCAGGTTTCCGTCCGTATCAAAATATGCCGCAGCATAGGCCTCCGCGCAGGCGCCCTTCGGAAGATTCTTGTAAAACCGCGGGAACAGCGCTTTTTTTGCCTCGAAGTGCTGGATGATCCGGCGGCTGCAAAGGTCGGAGGAAAGACACGGGTCCGGAATTTTTGCATACCGGACAGTGTACGCTTCGTCTGAAAGATCCGGCTCATACGGTTCTATGTAGGTTCTGCGCAGCTCTGCGTATTTTTCCAGCAGCTCCGTTCGTCTGAATTCCATTTGAACGCTCCTTTCACGGCAGTGCCATCGGTGAGATGAAGTGGTCAGCCGCCTTGATGATGCCCTTGATAAAGTAAAGCATTCCCGCGACATTCAGCTTATCAACCAGTTTGATGCCGGTATCGTGCGGTGTTCCGGTAATCAGAACATTGACCCACTCATAATAACCGGACTGAACCGGCAAGGAGTGAATTGCTCTGTGGGTCAGCGCGGATATTTCCACGAGATTCGGTTCCAGATCGGTCAGGCACAGTCTTCTCAGAACCGATGTGACATGCGTCGCACAGACGCTGATCCCGACTTTATCCAGAACATCTCTCGCCGGCTTGGCTCTGCGATCCTTCATTGCCACAATGTGATGAATGACCTTTCCGGAGTAGTTTTTACCCAGTTCGATCAGTTCCTCCGCCGCAATCACAATCGCCTGCGCAATCAGAATATCACCGGCTGTGATGTCACCCAATGCGGTACTTCTGGTGCCGCTCAAAGAGCCGCTGACAACGGTCTGTCTGATCGTATGTGCAGCACTGATCACCATGCAGGTAATCATCGCAGTCGCAATAATGTTGACGAAATTGGCGCTCAGCCATGTCATAAAGGCTGCTTCAAGCTGCGCGCAGAGTGTGTGGAATGTTGCCATACATCTCTGGAAATCTTCCGACCGGAGCAGCGAATTCATCATGCCGCCGACTGCCACAGCCGCAGCCATATGTCCGCTCGGGTCGATATACTTGACCGGATTCGCCTGTGCGTAGAGGTACTTGTGCTGCGATTCCGGCTGCATCAGACCGCCCTGATAGGTGTCCAGAGAGGTAAAGGTGCCGGTGCCGGTATCCATATAGCGTGCGCGGAGATAGTAGAGCTCGGTTGCGGCGTCATAGGCCTCACCGCAGTAGCGCAGGCTGTTCTCCGTGCTGCCGGACGCGTCGGACAGATTGCCCCATGCGTCATAGGCATAGGTGTCGGTAACGGTGCCGGCGGCATCCGCCAGCATCCGCACAGAGCCGTGTCCGTCGCAGAGGAAGAAGGAATATCCGTTGTTCCGGCGCTGTGCGACCGGCTGATCGCCCCGGATATAGGCGCAGAGGAGATTCCGGTTCTGATCGTACTCAGCAAGCACCTGTGTCAGATCGCCTGTCGGGTCGTTGAGGTAACGGATTTCGCCGTCCGAACCGATTTTTGCGGTACGGTTGCCGGCATAGTCATAGGTGTAGGATTCCGTAATCTGCCGGTCGCCGTTCTGCAAGGTCGCCTGCACCATCCGGTTCTCCGCGTCGTACACATACAGCGAAGCGCTGCCGTTTCCGGAGACGGAGATCAGGTTGCCGGCCTTGTCGTACTGATACTTCGTGCTGTTTTCCGACACGAGCTGATTCAGCGCGTTGTACTTGTATGCAGTCTTGCTGCTGCCGGTCGTCCTGGTCAGACGGTTGCCCACCTTGTCGTAGGTGTAACTGTCGTGCCGGACGGAAACGCCGTTCAGGCTGACCGTCTCATCCGTCACGCGGTACAGCTTGTCATAGGCGTACTGCACGGTGCGGCCGGACTGCTCCTCAATTCTGAGGATTTCGCCTGCCTTGCCGAGGGTATAACGGTATTCCTCCAGCACAGTGCCGTTCTGATGCAGCACCTTTTCCGCGGTCAGGCGGTTCATTTTGTCGTAGACATACCGGACGGTGATGCCGTTTGTATAGCGGATCTCTGTGCGGTTTCCGTTTTTGTCATACACATACGACGCACCCGCACCGTTCTGATCGGTGATCTGCACCGGACGGTCTGCCGCATCGTAGCCGTAGGAGGTGGTCCCGAACGGGGTCTGCACAGCGCCGATTCTGCCGCTGCCGTCATAGGTATAGGCGGCAAAAGTGCCGTCCGGATAGTCAATCCGGGTCAGTCCGCCGCTGCCGTCATAGGTAAAGCGGGTGGTGCCGGCAGGGGTGCTGACCGCCGCAAGGCAGTCCGATGCCGTATAGGAATAGGAGACGGTGCCGTCCGCGGTCGTTCTGGAAGCCAGTCTGCCCGCTGCATCGTAGGTGTAGGTTGTCAGCTTGCCGCCAAAGTCGGTCTCTGTCAGGATATTGCCGGATTCGTCATAGGTCTTTTCGGACGAATTGCCCGCCGCATCCGTTGTCTTGACAACTCTGCTGAAGGCGTCGTACGCATAGGCCGTGGTATTGCCGTTCGCATCCGTCACGGTCGCCAGATTGCCGATCTCGTCATAGGTATAGCGGGTCACGCCGCCCAGCGCATCCGTGACAGCGGTCAGATGATCGGCGCCGTCATAGGTATATGCCGTCACATAGCCGTTCTGATCGGTCTGCGCGGTGATTCTGCCGCGGACGTCATACGCGGTGTGCATCGAGGAGCCGTCCGGGAAGGTGATGCCGCTGCGGTTGCCGGCTTCGTCGTAGGTGTAGCGGCAGATTCCGCCGTTTTCATCCGTCACGGACTCGACCAGAGACAGCTCGTTGTAGGTATAGGTCGTCGTGCCGCCGTCCGGAGCGGTCACGGAGGTGCTTCTGCCCGCCTTGTCGTAGGTATACGCCGTGACGCCGCCGTCTGCGTCGGTTTCAGCGATCAGCCGGTAGTTCTTGTCGTACTCGTAGCTGACAGTGCTGCCGTCTGCATCGGTTCTGGTCAGCAGATTGCCGACCTTGTCATAGGTCATCGTGACGGTTCTGCCGTACCGGTCGGTTGCGGTCAGATTATTGCCCTCGTTGTCATAGGTAAAGGTTTCGGCGGTGCCGTCCGCGTATGCGATGCGGATGGTATTGCCGAGATTGTCATAGGTGTAGCGGGTCTGTGCGCCGCTTTCGTCGGTTTCCGAGACGAGCTGACCCAGCGCATTGTACTCCTTTGACGAGACACGGCCTTCGCTGTCTGTAATCCGGATCAGTCTGCCGCTCTCGTCGTAGTCATACAGCTCCGTCGCGGTGACGCGCTGTCCGTCCGAGGTAAAGTTCAGGGTCTTGGAGAGGCAGCGGTCCTGCTTGTCATAGGTGAAGGTTTCCGTCTCGCCCGCACCGTTGACCGCAGAGATGACATTGCCGTTTTTATCATAGGTGAGATTCAGGTATTCGCCGATGTCATCCGTGACAGATTTCAGCTTGCCGTTTGCCGTATAGTCATATGCGGTCACAAAGCCGCCCGCATCCGTCACGGAGGCAACTGCCCCCTTGCGGTTGTACGAAGCGCGCAGTGCCACGGTATCGCCGAGCTTGACCGAGGTGACCGCACCGCCGGTCTGATAACCGGTTTCGATGACATAGCCCTCGGCATCCGTCCGTGTCAGCTCTCTGCCGTTTGCGTCATAGGTGAACTCGGTGACATTGCCCTCAGCATCCGTCCGGCGGATCTCGTGATTGTTTTCGTCATAGAGGCTCGTCACGGTATTGCCGTTCGCGTCTGTTCTGGAAATGACATTGCCGCCGGCATCGTAGACCAGTCTGGTCACGCCGCCGTTGCGGTCCGTGATGATCTCCTCCTGTCCGTCAACATCCAGTTCAAAGGTCTGTTCGTTGCCGTTCGCGTCCACAACCTTGACCAGTCTGCCGTTTTCGTCGTACTCATTTCTGCCGACCGGCACGCCGTCCGGATTGATGAGCTCGGTCAGGTAGTGATTCTGATAGACGAAGCGGACCTGACTGCCGCTGACATCCGTGACCGCGCACAGATCGCCGAAGACATCGTATTCATAGGACACGGACTGTCCGAAGCTGTTCTGTACCTTTGTGATTCTGCCGGCGCCGTCGTACTGATAAGTGATCGAGCAGCCGTTCGAGGCGGTGATGCCGTCCTTGCGGAACCAGATCGTATCGCCGTCCGCGGTGGTCAGACTCATCAGGCCGGAGGAAGCGTCGATGCGGTACTGTGTGCCGTCGGCGGTGGTATAGAGGAACTGCCGCGGGTTGAAGGATTCCAGCTCAAAGGTCATCAGCGTGTCGTCGAGGAAGAGCAGATCATTCGGGTCCAGATCGAGCGGAACCAGCGTGGAGCCGGTATCGCCGCAGGGCACATAGGATACGCTGACGCCGTACTGGATCGGGAAGAATGCCTGCTTCTCCGGCGAGATGCACATTCTGAATTCTTCCGAAGTGCCGTTGCCGAGATCGACCGTGATGCGGTGACTCTTCGTCTCGGTGAGCGAATAACTTGCGATGAACGAACTGCGCGTCGCTTCCTCTGTCCAGTTCTTGCTCTGATTCGTGTTGATGCTCAGCTTCACATTGTCATAGGTCATCGCCCAGCCGTAGCCGAACTCGCCCTGCGTGCGCCTGTTCCGGCTGTCGTAGGTGCGCAGCACCGTCACAGGAATGCCGTTCAGGCGGAAGTCCAGATCGCGGAAGCTCAGGGAAAAGACGCCGGACTGCATATTGTTCATCACCTGAACCGTCACGGTATCCGACGCCGTGTACTGCTCGCCGTATACGGTCAGACGGAGCGTATAGAAGCCGTTTTCCGTCACAGTGGTGTCAAACGAGCCGGTGAGATCCGACGCGTCCTCGCGCAGGGAGCCGCTGTCGCACAGGACATAGCGGTCCGTGCCGACAGGCGCATACTCAATCTTGTAGCGTGTGAACTTTTCCGGTGTGACGGTCGCGTAGACCCGTTCCTTCCAGGTCATCCGCTCGTCATCCTCCGGCGTGACGATGGTGCAGGCGGCATCCTCCGTCAGCTCCTGACGCCCGTGCGAAATCCGCACATCGGAAACCTGCCGCACGGAAACCTCATCCCGCACCGCCGCAATCACCACGGTGTAGTCGCCGTCGTCCATGCCGTCGGAGCGGACAGTCGCGGA
>JAFPQL010000009.1 GCA_017414145.1 Oscillospiraceae bacterium
CGAGAGCGCCGTGCCCCACTGACCCGCGCCCGTCTCGGTCGTCACGCCGCGCAGTCCCTGCTTCTTCGCGTAATACGCCTGTGCGATTGCGGAATTGAGCTTGTGGCTGCCCGAAGTGTTGTTTCCTTCAAACTTGTAATAGATCTTTGCCGGCGTGCCGAGCTTCTTCTCCAGACAGTAGGCGCGCACGAGCGGGGACGGACGGTACATCTTGTAGAAGCTGCGGATCTCCTCCGGAATCGGGATATACGGGTCGGTGTCATTCAGCTCCTGCTCGGCCAGCTCGCGGCAGAACACCGCCGAAAGCTCATCGAGGGAAGCGGGCTTTAAGGTCTGCGGGTTGAGCAGCGGTGCGGGCTTGACCTTCATGTCGGCGCGGAGATTGTACCATGCGGTGGGCATCTCCGACTCTTCGAGATAGATCTTGTACGGGATTTCCTTGCTTGCCATCTGAAAACACTCCTTTTTTCAAAACTGTGGGCGGTGCCAGAGGGGACAAACAGAAATCGCCCGCCCCTGACAAAATCGTACAGTCAAGGACGAGCGGTGCTCGCGGTGCCACCTTGATTCACCCGCTTTGCCGAGACCGGCAGCAGATGCACTTTTCCGAGATACTTCCATATCTCCGGCGTCTGACGCGCGCCGACTGCGTCGCAGCTTTGACTGCGCCCTCCGCGGGCCATTGGGTGATCTCGTTTCCGCCCGGCTCTCAGCCTGCCCGGACTCTCTGTGGGGCATAATCACCTTTTCTCTCCGCATCAACGGTTTCCAATGCCATTATAGCACGGGGGCCGCGATTTGTCAAGAGGGGGACGCAAAAAAAACGCCTTGTGAAGAAATTTTGAAGAAACGCTGAAAGCTCATGAAGAATGGCTGAATTTTGCCGAAAACCGCTTGCATCTGCCGATGCGGCATGATATAATGCGGACAAGGGAAGACGCGGTGCGGTATCCGCACCGGACATCAGACAGGAAAGGAGGCTGAACGCATATGCGGCAGAAGAAGCTGCTGACGGGCTTTGCGCTCGCGGGCGTCTGCGGGCTGTTCACCGGAATCTTCTCAAGGCACGGCTGCACCGTGATGCCGGCGGGCCCTGTCAGCAATCTGTTCTACGCCTTCGGGCTCATCAGCACGGGGCTGCTGCTCTGGACGGTACTCTTTCTGACCGTGACCTTATTTGCGCGGAACGGGCTGCACGCTTCGCTGCTGACGCTCTGTCTGTTCGTGCCGGCACTGACGGCGGCGCCGGGTTCGATCGGGTTCCGCTTCTGGATGCTGCTGCCCGTCACGGCGCTTTCGTGGGTGCTGCGGATTCAACGCCACAGGACAGCCGCACGGTTTCTGGCCGCTGCCGCCGGCGCGGGGGCATATCTCTCGGACATCCGGCTGATCCGCGGCAACATCCGGGCGGAACTGGCGTGCATCGTGCTGCTGATCGTGCTGTGTACGCTGCTTTACAGCGCCGGACTTGTCAGTCAGCGGGAGCGGGAGCCGGCGGTGGAATTCCGCTACCGGAATCAGATATAACACAGAACAAAAGAATCCGATAAACAAAGCAAGGCGCTGCCGGCGGAAGCTCTCCGCGGCGGCGCTTTGCCGCGTCCTGCCGCAACAGGGCAAAAAAAAGAACCGGCAGGGCAGTCCAGACCGGTTCAACGGAAAAAAAGGGAGACCTATTCCCGCAGCAGATGCCGTGGTTGGACGGCATCCGCAGAGAAAGGGTGAATTAAACCGCGGCGTGTGCCGCAATGCGGTAGATTTCCGCGACATCCGCAGCGGACAGATGCACAAAGCCGCCTGTCCTGCCGTCCCCGATGCCGAATTTCTCCACCAGCTTCGGAATGTCCGCTTCGTCAGCGCCCAGCTCCGCAAAATTGACCGGCATCCCGATGCCGTGCAGGAACTGCCGGAACCGGAAAATGCCCTCGCGTGCAGTCGCTTCGGGATTTGCAAAATTCATCTCACAGCCCCAGACGCGCACCGCCGCCTGTGCAAAGCGCATCACATCATGTCCGCAGACAAATTCCATCCACGCCGGCATGATGACCGCAAGACCCGCACCGTGAGCGCAGTCGTAGAGCGCGGAAAGCTCGTGCTCGATGCCGTGGCTGTTCCAGTCCTGCTCTCTGCCGACGCCGACGATGTTCGTGTGCGCGACCGTCCCCGCCCACATGATGTTGGCGCGGGCGTCGTAATTGTCCGGCTGCGCGATGACACGCGGCGTCTCCGCAATCATCGTCTTCAGCACAGCCTCACAGAGCCGGTCGGTGATGCCGACCTCTGTTGTATTCGTAAAGTAGCGTTCAAAGACATGGGCCATGATGTCCGTCGCGCCGCACGCCGTCTGATAGGGCGGGAGTGTGCAGGTCAGCGCCGGGTTCATCACGGAGAACCGCGGGCGGATCAGGTCGGAGCCTGCGCCGCGTTTCAGCCCGTCCGATTCCTTTGTGATGACGGAATCGCCGGAGCCCTCGCTGCCCGCTGCGGCAATCGTCAGGACGGTGCCGACCGGAAGCGCCGCGGCAGGTGCCGCCTTGCCGGCGTAAAAGTCCCAGAAATCGCCGTCATACGGCACGCCCATTGCAATCGCCTTGGACGAATCAATCACGGAGCCGCCGCCGACTGCGAGGATGAAATCCAACCCCTCGCGCCGTGCGAGCGCAATGCCCTCATAGACCAGCGTGTCCCGCGGGTTCGGCTTGACGCCGCCCAGCTCGGTGAACGCGATGCCCGCCGCTGTCAGGGAGGCCCTGACGCGGTCCAGCAGGCCGCTCCTGACGGCAGAGCCGCCGCCGTAATGCAGCAGCACCTTGCTGCCGCCGTGCTTTTTCACATAGCTGCCCGTCTCGCACTCGGTATCTCTGCCGAACACAAACTCCGTCGGGCTGTAAAACTGAAAATTATTCATGTGACAGCGCTCCTTTCATCTGCTCCCGCGCCGCGATGACGCGGTCGCACCAGATGTCGAACTCCGGATCGGGAATCTGAAGCTCCGGATGTGCCAGCAGATGCCGCACCGCCGCCCGGATGCCCTGATCGGCACGGATTTTTGCGGCAAAGCCCGGCACGGCAGCCTTGATTTTGCTGTTGTCAAAGTGAACGGAATACGCCTTGTCCCCCAGCAGACTGCCCGTAAAATCGTAATCGCTGACCGCCGCCAGAAGCTCCGACGGCAGATGCACTGCGTGCAGCGGCACACCGAGCGTGTCCGCGATGCACTGATAAATCTGATTCCATGTCACGCGCTCGTCGGAGGTGATGTGATACGCCTGTCCGACCGCGTGGAGATTGCCGGTCAGTCCGGCATATGCCGCCGCGAAATCGCTGCTGTGCGTGATTGTCCAGTGTGTGGTGCCGTCTCCGTGGATGATGACCGGTTTGCCGTCCATGATCCGGCGGATGACCTGCCAGCAGCCCATTTTGCCGTGGACGGCGAGCGGCACCGACCGTTCGTCATAGGTATGGCTCGGACGGATGACCGTCACGGGGAAGCCCGTTTCGCGGTACTGCCGCATCAGATATTCCTCGCAGGCAATTTTGTCGCGGGAATACTGCCAGAAGGGATTATTGAGCGGCGTGCTCTCAGTGATGACGGCATCGGCGGGCGGCTTCTGATAGGCAGAGGCCGAGCTGATATAGAGGTACTGTGCCGTGCGTCCGGAAAAGAGCCGCACATCCCGCTGCACCTGCTCCGGCGTAAAGCCGATGAATTCACCGACCGCATCAAAGGTCATGCCGGCAAGGGACGCTGCCGTCCCCGCTTCGTCGGAGATATCCCCTTTGAGCACCGTCACGCCTGCGGGCAGCTCTGCGCTGCGGGTTCCGCGGTTGAGCAGAATCACCTCATGTCCCTCTGCCGCCAGACGGCGGGTCACCGCCATGCTGATCGTGCCTGTGCCGCCGATCAGCAGAATGCGCAGTGCCATGCAGACCACTTCCTTTCGTGCCGGATGCGCGGGGAATCAGATAATGAAAAAGCCGCATCTGTCCGGAGATGCGTTCCCTCTCAACGACACATCTCCGGCAGGCGGTCTCCGTTTGGGGCAGCGGCAGCCGCATCACCCTCTCATCCATGCGGTGCCGGAAAGAAAAAGGCAAACTGACGGCGGGGCACTTTGCGTTTCTGCCGAAACATATTCTCCGGCTGCTGCCGGCGATGTCCCGCCCTTTCTGAACTTATTATAGCACAGTGCGCGGGAAAAAAACATAGGATATATTCGCATCTTTTTAACCTATCCTATGATTTCAGAGTGCCGCACCGAAGAACAGCGCCTCATTCCGAACGCCTGACGCATCATTTCGCATTCAAATTCAGAGGCGAGATCCAGCTGTGCCATGATTCCCCCCGCGGCGGGCTTTAGGAGTTGGATGCCGGCACTGCCGGCCCGCATTCCGATCTCCCGACGCATCATTTCGCATTTAATCCTGCACGCCCCGCCCGCGGCGGCGCCATTGCTGCGGCGAAAGTCCCATCTGCTTCTTGAACTGGCGCGAGAAATGCACCCCGCTGGAGTAGCCGCAGGCGTAGGCAATTTCCTCGACGGTCATTGCGGGATTGCTGAGATACTGCTGCGCGGACTCCATGCGGCTCTGGATGACATCACCCATGCAGGTGACGCCGAACGCCTTTTTATAGAGCGCGTGCAGGTACGGCATACTGATATTGAGCATCCCCGCCATATATCTGAGCGTCCAGTTCCGCTGTGGCTGCGCGTAGATCTGGCGGCGCAGATCCAGCAGCTCACGGTAATGCGGGATGCCGGCGGGGTCGGTGCTGCGCTCCGCAAAGACCTCGGAGAGCATGGCACGGATCAGCAGTGCCGTCGTCTGGGCATTGCCGCCGCGGTAATAGCAGTCGGCAAGGAGCTGGAAATACTGCGGCAGATCGACCTCGTCGCCGAATGTGATCAGCGTGTTGAACCGGATTGCAGTCTCGGAATCCAGCGGCTCGGTACAGTCAAAGAGCATCCAGTCGTTGACATAGTCGCCGCCCGCCGCACCGTAATGCAGCGGCGTATTCCGGTCGTAGAGGATGAATGTGCCCGGCTCGACGGTCTGGACAGTCTCCCCGATGCGAAAGATCGCCGGCGTTTTGACATAGAGCATCAGATATGCCTCAAAGCCCTGCGGCAGATCAAAGACAAAGCCCGCATCGTGCCGGCAGGAGCAGCCCATTCTCTGAATTTCAAACATTCCCTTTCCCCTTTCGCGCAGCCGGTCAGTCGGGTGCGTATTTTTCTCTATCTATTATATAACAGTTTTTTGCGGAAATGTCAAGAGGATGCGGGAGATTTCAGCGGAATCATGGTACAGCCGGACTGCGCCCATGAATGCGAATGCGGAATGAAATGTCAGGTGATCAATTTTCCTAATATGATCATCTGATCATCTGATCACCTGACGGGGAGTCCCCGCAGGCGAAATCAGGGCACAGCCGGACTTCGCCTCTGAAATAGAATGAGGAGTTATTCTGCGTCAGGTGATCAATTTTCCTAATGTGATCATCTGATCACCTGACGGGCAGTGCCCGCTGCCAATTCCTAAAGCCCGCCGCGGGCGGAATCGGGGACACTGCCGGACTTCGCCCCCGAAATAGAATGAGGAGTTATTCTGCGTCAGGTGATCAATTTTCCTAATGTGATCATCTGATCATCTGATCATCTGACGGTTGTTCTCTGCCGCATTCCTGACTTTGCTTTGTGTTTGCAGGCAGCGTGCGCTCAGTCATCAGCGGCCGGCATCTGCTTTGCCGCTGACATCTATCACAATCTTTTTGCAGTCCGGACAGAAAAACACCGGACAGGCGTGCGGGGAGATGAGATTCTCCGTGATGATGAAATCGGCTCCGGCTGCGATCGGGAAGGGAAATTTTTTCTTCTGATCGGAGGAAACAATCCGTTCCTTGCTTTGCAGCCATCCGGATTGCATTTCGTGCTGACAGTACGGACATTTCATGGCGAGGCTCCTTTCATGGGTCAGAAAACCGTTTCGATTCTTGGATGTTTTGGCAGATTGTTCTGTCGTGGGAAAGTACGATTGTTTTTTGATTTCACCCGCAGTGGTCAGGTGATCAGATGATCAGATGATCACATTAGGAAAATTGATCACCTGACAAGGAACAACTCCTCATTCCTCGTTTCTAACTGCTAACTTTGCACTCGTATTCAGAGGTGAATTGCGGCTGTGTCATGTTTTCGCCCGCGGCGGGCTTTAGATCAATGCCGGCGTGGGCTCCCCGTCAGGTGATCAGATGATCAGATGATCACATTAGGAAAATTGATCACCTGACGCAGAATAACTCC
>JAFPQL010000099.1 GCA_017414145.1 Oscillospiraceae bacterium
CATGCGGTCATATCGTCAAATCAGAAAGGAAGGACGGCATGAAACAAAGATTTTGTCTCGCGGCGGCAGCGGCGCTGATCTGTCTGACGGCGGCGGGCTGCGGCAGCAGTTCCTCCGGCAGTCCGGAGACCTCCGCGGCGGCACCCGAAGCGACAGGCAGCGGCACGGACTCTGCCGACGATTCCGCTGTGCTGACGCTGGAGGCATCGGGAACCATGCAGCAGTTCGGCAATGACGACACCCCGTTCACCGACGCGCTGCTGGATACGCTGCAAAAGCGTCATTTCACCGCGGCGTCTGAGATCTATGAGCAGAATGAACTGATCGGCAGATGCCTGATCGAGGTCAACGGCAGCAATCTGCACCTCAAGACAGAGCGTGTGCCGAGCAAGCTGTATCAGGACACGCCGGCATTCGGCGTGCAGGACGGAGAATATCTGTTCATCGGCGCGGTTTCCTACAGTCTGAAGAACGGCACATGGGTCAAAGAGAACTGGAAAAGCCCGTATGATGCCGGCAGCGATCCGTTCGCATCCAGGCTGATCGGCCTGTTCTTCCGGGCAGGCGAGCTGGAACGGCATGATTTTGCCGTCACCGGCCGTGACGAAGCGGCGGACGGCTCCGTGACGGAATCCTTTGTCATCAACAAGAACGATGTGCTGTCCGTCACCTACGACCCGTCGGGCAAGCCGCTCTCAGGGGTTTACCGCGTGACGGAGCAGCGGTTTACACAGTTTACGGAGGAAGCGCCCGAACTCACGGCGCCGCAGACCGCGGAAACCGTCAGCACTTCAGAGACACAGTAACCGCAGATACTGCGGCGGGGAAAGGGAAAAGAAAATGGAACAGAAAAAACGCAGCATCGGCCGGATTGTCCGGAGATGTATCCTGCTGATGGCGGTTCTGCTGATTGCAGGCGGCAGCATCTTCACGAGGAACGCCATGCAGTCGGAATTTCCGCGCGGGGATTATCCCGACCGGCGGTTTTCGACGATGACCCGCTTTTCAGAGCTGGAGCCGGCATATTCCCGCGAAATGGTCAGCTTCCGTTCCGGCGACAATATGCTGGTCGGATATATTTACGGCGCCGAAAACGAAAAGGGTCTGATCGTCTGGTCACACGGCATCGGCTGCGGCCACGAAGCCTATCTGGAGGATATCCTCTGGTTTGCCGACCGCGGCTGGCGCGTCTTTGCCTATGACGGCACCGGCTCCGGAGAAAGTGAGGGCAGCGGCAGCCGCGGCCTTGCACAGTCTGCGCAGGATCTCAACTGCGCACTGGATTTTGTCGAGCGCGATCTGCGCCTTGCCGGCATCCCCGTGATGCTGGTCGGACACAGCTGGGGCGGCTATGCGGCAGGTGCCGTGCTGAATTATGACCACCGCGTCCGTGCCGCCGTCAGCATCTCAGGATACTCCGACCCGATGGAAATGCTGCGCGAGGGCGCAGACGAAATGCTCGGAAAGGTCGGCAGCACGCTGAGCTATCCGTTCCTCTGGGGCTATAACCGGCTGCTCTTCGGCGCAAACCTGAATCTGACCGCCGCGGAGGGCATCAGTCATTCAACCGTTCCCGTACTCGTTCTGCACGGAGAGCATGATGAGGTCATCAGCTATGACCGGTGCAGCATCCTCTCCAAACAGGATCAGATCACGAACCCCAATGTGACCTACGAGACGCTGACCGGCGAATACGCCGATCACATGAGCTTTCTCGTCAGCGATGCCGCAAACGCCTACCGCAAGGAACGGCAGGCGGACTTTGACGCACTGCGGGCGCAGAACGGCGGAACGCTCACCGATGAGCAGAAAATCGCATTCATAGAGGAAACCGACAGGGTGCTCTATAATGCGTGCAATTCGGAGCTGCTGGAACACATCGAGCAGTTCATGACAGAGCATCTGCCCCAGACACAGGAATAACCCGCAGAGCTCCCGCTTTTGGGAGTCTGCGCATCAATCATTCAATTTCAGGAGGACAATTATATATGAAGCTCGGAATGGTCGGTCTGCCGAATGTCGGAAAAAGCACACTGTTCAACGCCCTGACGAATGCGGGCGCGGAATCCGCAAACTACCCGTTCTGCACGATTGACAAGAATGTCGGCATCGTTTCGGTGCCGGATCAGCGGCTGGAAAAGCTCGCGGAAATCTATCAGCCGAAAAAATTTACCCCCGCAACCTTACAGTTCGTCGATATCGCGGGTCTGGTCAAGGGCGCGTCGAAGGGCGAGGGTCTCGGAAACCGCTTCCTCGCCGACATCCGCGAGATGGACGCGATCATCCATGTCGTGCGCTGCTTTGAGGATGACAACATTGTCCATGTGGACGGCTCTGTCGATCCCGCCCGCGACATCGAGGTCATCAATCTGGAGCTGATTTTCTCGGACATTGAGCTGCTGGAGCGCCGCATTGACAAGACGCTGAAGCTCGCAAAGGGCGATAAGAAATACGCCGCGGATGCCGAGCTCCTGAAAAAGCTGCTCAGTCATCTCTCCGACGGCAAGCCCGCCCGCAGCTTTGACTGCACGGACGAGGAGCGCGCTGTCATTCTCGAAACGCCGCTGCTGACCGCAAAGCCTGTCATTTACGCGGCAAACCTCTCCGAAGCGGATTTCTCCGGCGACCTCTCCGCAAATGCACATTTTCAGGCTGTGCAGAAAATCGCGGAACAGGAGCACGCTGCCGTGTTCCCGATCTGCGCACAGATTGAGTCGGAAATCGCCGGCATGAGCGAGGAGGATCAGGAAATGTTCCTCTCCGAGCTCGGTCTGGAGCAGTCCGGTCTGAACCGCATCATTCAGGCGAGCTACTCGCTGCTGGGACTGATTTCGTTCCTGACAGGCGGCTCGGACGAGTGCCGTGCATGGACGATCACGCGGGGTACCAAAGCACCGCAGGCAGCCGGCAAGATTCACACGGATTTTGAAAAGGGATTCATCCGCGCCGAGGTCGTCTCGTATGACGATTTCATGGCCTGCGGCGGCAGCATGACGGCTGCAAAGGAAAAGGGACTGGTCCGCATGGAGGGCAAGACCTACGAGGTCGCAGACGGTGATATCATCACCTTCCACTTCACTTCCTGAAAGGTGTGTCTCCGGTGAAACAGAAACTGATGACCGCGGCGGCAGCAGCGGCGGCAGCGGCCGGCGGCTGGGCTGCCATAGAAAACACCGTGATGCTGAAAACGGCAGACTATCCCGTCAGCATTCCGGGTATGCCGCGTCTGGTACAGATTTCCGATCTGCACCGCCGGCGTTTCGGGCGGGAGCAGCGCCGTCTGATCCGCGCAGTCGCGGAAGCGAAACCGGAGTATCTTGTCATTACGGGCGATCTGATTTCGCGTGATATGATCGACTTTTCCGAAACGGCGCGTCTGCTGCGCCGGCTTCGCGCACTCGCGCCGGTATTTGCCGTTTACGGCAATCACGAGCTGGATCTGCTGCCGCAGACCGAAGCGGAATTCCGCTCCATGCTCCGCCGATGCGGGGTACGGCTGCTGGACGACGAAATGATTACACTCGGCGGCATCACGCTCTGCGGTCTGACGCTTTCGGTCGGGCATTACCGCGGCGGGGGCGCGTTCGGCTTCCGCGGGGCAATCGGGTGCAGTGCGGATGATCTGCGGCGTCTGTTCGGGGACTGTCCTGCGCAGACGGTACTGCTGGCACACAATCCGCTGTTTTTCGACGCATATGCGGAATGGGGCGCACGGCTGACGCTGTCGGGGCATCAGCACGGCGGGATTGTGCGGCTGCCGGGGATCGGCGGGCTGCTCTCGCCGGAGCGGAAATTTCTGCCGCGCTGGGACAAGGGCAGATTCCGGATCGGAAAATCGGAGATGATTGTGAGCGGGGGGCTTGGCAAGCTGCGGTTTGGCAATCCGCCTGAAATCTGTGTCATTCACGCAGACGGGTGCGGAGTCCCCGCGGAGCCGGCAGTGCCGGCAGCCAACTTCTAAAGTTTCCCGCAAGCCCAAACTAAAGTTTTTGGTCGAGCTTTTTTGCGGGGAGCCGCGGGCATTTCCTAAAGTTCTCTGCGGGGCGAACCATAGCAAGAGCGCGCACCCCAAATTACAGTTTTTGGTCGAGCTTTTTTGCGCGGAGCCCGCGCTGGCAATTCCTAAAGCTCTCCGCGGGGCAACCGAAAACCTGCGGCGCGAGCCCAAATTACAGTTTTTGGTCGAGCTTTTTTCAAAAAGCTCGCGGGTCAAGGGCAGAGCCCTTGTCGCTCGCCGCAGCGAGCGAAATTCCCCCGCCTTAGAAGAGCTCGGCGGGCTTGGGGACCTGCGATAGAGGTCCCCATTCTATAATCGCATCCGCGTAGCGGATACCTTATTTTACAGAAACCGGCGCTGCCAATGCATAAATGGCGGCGCCGGTTGTTTTGTATTATGAAGTCGCGGGGGTTGATTGTTCTGTATCATAGCTTCAACTGTGAATTTAGCTGGGCGCAGGGGCGCGAATGCGAGAGACAAACCCAAAGAGAGAGAGGGGCGGCTCGCTACGCTCTCAGCCCCCCTCTCCCTTTCGGTTTTTCCTATTTGCTTTGCAAATAAGCGCGCATCTCTTTTCCTGATTCCTCTTCTCCTAGTTGGTTGGCTTTCGTTTCTCGGTTGCTTTGGGGTGTTGTTCTGGTGGGGCGAAGATTTGCTGTGCCTTGTTATCGCCGGCGCCGGGCTTTAGGAGATGGCAGCCGGCACTGCCCGCCGTGCGCAAAAAAGTGATTGACTTCCGGCCATTCGCGTGATATAATAAAAACAGACAGCTCTGCCCAAATTTCTGTTCCGACAGAAGAAAAAACAATTCATAACAGACAAATCACACCGCATCATGCCGCTGACAGAACCGCATGACTCCGGCAGACCGCACTGTGCGCCGGAGTGCTCCCAACCGTTACCGAAATATAAAGGAGATGATCTGATGCGCAAACCTGCACTTTTTTGCTGTATCACCGCACTGCTGCTGACCGGCTGCTCCAATCCGTATCAGACCGCACAGCTGCGTTCGGAACAGGAAAAAAAGTACGAATCCCACAGCGTCAATGTGATCGCCCTCTCGGCCGCTGCGGCAGAATCCGGCTCAAAGTACACCCTTTCGGATATCCGGAATCTGCTTGACTTCCTGCTTGCGAAAACCGCTTCGCAGGAGCTCGCCGGGAAAGACTATGATCTGGACGGAAACCACCGCTGGGATTCCGCCGATCTCGCGCTGATGAAGCGGAAAATGCTCGGCGATTCCGTCGATGACGGCCTGCCCGTCGTATATATGACAAAGGATATCTCGCCGGACGGCCTGATGAATGCCTATCTGGCACTTGGCTGGGAGCCGAAGGGGAAAACCGCCGTGAAGCTCTCGACCGGTGAGCCGCCCGCCAGCAATTATCTGCGGCCTGAGCTGATCCGGGATCTGGTGCAGTATGTGGACGGCACCATCGTCGAGTGCAATACGGCATACGGCGGCAAGCGGACCACCACGGCGATGCACTATCAGGTCGCCGAGGATCACGGATTTACGGGAATTGCCGATTTTCAGATTCTGGACGAAAACGGCTCCATGTCGCTCCCGATCGCAAACGGCCGCGTGCTCTCCGAAGATCTGGTCGGCGCCGCATTTGCCGATTATGACAGCTATCTGATTCTGTCGCATTTCAAGGGACACGCAATGGCGGGCTACGGCGGCGCAATCAAGAATATTTCCATCGGACTCGGCTCAAAAGAGGGCAAATGCCTCATTCACACCGGCGGCAAGAGCCGGAGCAGTATGTGGGGCGGCGACCAGACCGCCTTTACCGAATCTATGGCGGAGGCCGGAAAGGGCGTGTCCGATTACCTCGGAAACGGCAAAAACATCACCTATGTCAATGTGATGAACCGCCTGTCCGTGGACTGCGACTGTGACGGCAATCCCGCAGAGCCCGATCTGCACGATATCGGCATTCTGTCCTCGTCGGATCCCGTCGCGCTTGATCAGGCCTGCATTGATCTCGTCTATGAGCAGCGGTACGGCGACGGCAGAAGCCTTGTCAGCCGAATCGCCTCGAAGGACGGTCTGCATACGCTGGAACACGCAGAGGAAATCGGGCTCGGCAGCAGGCAGTATCATCTGGTGATGCTGGATGAGTGAACTTTTGTCCGTTCTGAAGCGGGAGAGCATCTATATCTGGTACTACTTTTCGCTTCAGCTCCGGCAGATTCTGCCGTACTGGATTCTCGGTATGGTCATCGGCTCGGTGATTTCGGTCTTTGTCAAGGACCGGATTCACGGCGCCGTGCAGAAAATGGGCGCGCATAAGCTCGGCGTCTTCGGCATCGTAATTGCAAGTCTGCTCGGCATCGCGTCGCCGCTGTGTATGTACGGCACGATTCCGCTGGCGGCGTCATTTTCCAGAAAGGGCATCCGTGACGACTGGCTGGCGGCGTTCATGATGAGCTCGATTCTGCTGAATCCGCAGCTCATCATCTACAGCATGGCGCTCGGAAAGGAAGTGCTTGCCGTGCGCCTCATCACCTGCTTTCTGTGCGGCATCGCATCCGGGCTGATTCTGCGGTTCGGATTCAGAGGCAGGCAGTTCTTCGATTTCAGCGGCTTTGAGGAGCGGAAAAGTCGCGACACCGACCCGAATCTGCTGCTGCGTCTGCTGAAAAACATCGGCCGGAATTTCAAGGCGACCGGCGGATATTTTCTGGTCGGCGTGCTGCTCTCGGCGCTGTTTCAGCGCTATGTGCCGGCGGAGGGATTTGCAAAGCTGTTCGGCAAAGGCAATGAGGGCTTCGGCCTGCTGATGGCGGCGACGGTCGGCGTTCCGCTCTATGCCTGCGGCGGCGGCACAATTCCGCTGCTTCAGCAGTGGCTGGCGTCGGGGATGAGCGTCGGCTCGGCGGCATCGTTCATGCTGACCGGACCGGCGACGAAAATCACGAATCTCGGCGCACTGAAAATCGTACTCGGCGTAAAGCATTTTATCCTGTATCTTGCCTATGTGATGATTTTCTCGCTGCTCTGCGGATTCATTGTCAATCTGATTTTTGTGTAAGGAAAGCGGGCAGTCACCCGCATGAAACAGCGCACATTCGCGGAAGCGGTGTGCCGAATACAAGGAGGAATTCAGAATGTTTGAAAGTGCTTTGACCATGCGGAATGTATCTGCCCGGACGAAGGTCACATACAAAACGCTGGTGTCGGCGTGTCTGATCGCAATGGCCGTTGCGCTGCCGCAGCTTGTGCATCTGGCGCTGGGCGCGCCGGGCGGCGTGAAGTGGCTGCCGATGTATCTGCCGGTGCTGATCGGCGGCTGTCTGCTGGGCGCGAAATGGGGTCTGGCGGTCGGTGTGCTGTCGCCGCTGGTCAGTTTTCTGCTGACCTCAGCGCTGGGAAATCCGATGCCGGCGGCGGCGAGACTGCCGTTCATGGCGGCGGAGCTGGCGGTTTTCGCGCTGGTTTCGGGGCTGTTCACGAAGAAGATTGCGCAGAACGGACTCTGGGCATTTCCGGCGGTGATTCTGGCGCAGATTTGCGGCAGAGCGGTATTTCTGGGGTTGATTGCGGTGACGGAGCGGTTTACTCCGTTCACGGCGGGGATGATCTGGGGACAGATTAAGACGGGTGTGATCGGTCTGGCGGTACAGGCGGTGCTGGCACCGGTTGTGATGATCGTGTTGCGGCAGTTGCTGATGAAGGACGCAGACGACCGCTGACGGAATACATCCGCGGCAATTTCTAAAGTCCTCTGCGGGACAAACCAAAACCCGCAGCGTGTGTCCAAACTAAAGCTTTTGGTCGAGCTTTTTTGCGGGGAGCCCCCGCGGGGCCGGCAGTGCCGGCAGCCAACTTCTAAAGTTCTCTGCGGGGCGAACTATAGCAAGAGCGCGCACCCCAAACTACAGTTTTTGGTCGAGCTTTTTTCAAAAAGCTCGCGGGTTCTTAGGGCAGAGCC
>JAFPQL010000100.1 GCA_017414145.1 Oscillospiraceae bacterium
ATAAAAAATTGAAAATCAATGTATTAAGTGTTAAATTTTTGTGTATCTTTGCGGCATGGAAAGTCGGAAACTATATGAGATTGCGTTGACCTTAATTCAGGGTGTCGGCGACGTGGTAGGCAAGAAGCGCTTCACCGTGCGCATCGCGGGGACTGCGGTTTCCGCAGAAGCAGACGGCAGCGGCACGCTCGTGCTGACAGTCTGACGGTTCCGAACCGGAACAATCCGGATTGAATACAGAAGGGAGTAACAGCATATGGCAAAGAAAAAGAAGGGTGATTTTTCGTACACCTGGAGCGACAGAAAGCGGACGATTTTCGGTCTGCCGTGGACCTTCACGACTTATTTTCTGACGGATACCAAGTTCATCACCCGCACCGGAATGCTCAGCCTGTCCGAGGATGAGCTGGATCTCTACAAGGTGACGGATAAGAAGCTGGTGCTTCCGTTCTGGCAGCGTCTGGTCGGCTGCGGCACGATCATGATCTATGTCCGCGACACGGATACGCCGATCAAGGAGGTTCACTGCGTCAAGAAGCCGCGTGAGGTGCTGGCACTGCTGGATAAGGCGATCGAGGGGCAGCGTGACCGCTACGGCACACGCGGCCGTGACCTCTATGCGATTCAGGGCGGCCGCGGCGTCCCGCATCATCATCACGCTGAGGACGATTATGACGACGGCCATTATCACGAGGATGACGATGACGGGTTTGATGACGGCCATCACCACTGATCGGATTATATTGCAGAAACGGAGAAGGCAGGAATGCTTGAATTTGTAACGGAAAAAATCTCAGTCTGGGAAAAGCTGAAGGCGGAAACACGCCCGATCTATCTCTACGGCATGGGCGACGGCGCAGTCCGGATTCTTGCAGCGATGCGGAATTACGGCATACAGGCTGCGGGCATTTTTGCGAGTGACGAGTTTGTCCGCGGACATGATTTTGCGGGATTCCCCGTGCGTAAGCTCTCGGAGCTGGAAGCGGAGCTCAGCGATTTTGTCGTGGTGCTGGCATTTGCAGTCTGCTCACCGGCAATGATCGACCGGATCCGTGCGCTGGGGCAGAAATACACGCTCTATGTGCCGGATGTGCCGGTGGTCGGCGGGGGACTGTTCACGCGGGAGTACTGCGACGAGCACGCCGAGGAGATTCAGGCGGTGTACCAGTCGCTGGCTGACGAACGCTCCAGACGCATTTACGCGAATATTATCAATTTCAAAATCAGCGGCGATCCCGCATATCTGATTGATCAGGTCGATACGCGGGACGATATCTGGAACCGCGTCCTCTGCCCGACAAATCACGAAATCTATGTCGATCTCGGCGCGTATAACGGCGACAGCATCCGTGAGATGCTCGATTTCACACGCGGAAAGTATCACAGAATTGTCGCGGTGGAGCCGGACCGGAAGAACTACAAGAAGCTGGTGAAATTTGTCGGAGACACGCCGTCTGTGCAGTGCTATCAGTGTGCGGCATGGTGTGTCGATACCGAGCTGCCCTTTGCGTCGAAGGCGGGACGGCAGTCGTCTGTCGTCATGGACGGCGCGGTGACACCGGCGCGGTCTGTGGACAATCTGCTCGCGGGCAATCCGGTCACGCTGCTGAAAATGGATGTGGAGGGCTCAGAGCGCGAGGCACTGTGGGGCGCCAGCCGTTCGATCGTGCGGTATTCGCCGAAGCTGATGATCTCGCTGTATCACCGCAACGAGGACATTTTCGAGCTGCCGCTGCTCGTCCGGAAGATCAACCCGCGTTATAAGCTCTACATCCGGCATCTGCCGTATATTCCCGCATGGGAGACAAATCTCTACGCGGTCTGCGATGAAACCGGTGCGACGGTTGCCGGAGACTGATTTCATGAAAAAAAGAAAGCCTGAGAACCGGAAGTGCGGTTCTCAGGCTTTTTGTATGCGGCGGCATCTCATTTCGTGCCGTCAAAGACATAGATAAACCGGACGCTGCCGTCCATGCTGTCCGAAATGCCGGAATAGCTGCGGTAAGATGCAGCCGCAGTGCGCAGCGCTTTGAGCCGGTCGGTGATGCCCGGCAGAACGGTATCCGCCGCCTCACTGATCTTTGCGATTCCCTCACGGTTGAGCTTCTGCATCCCGTCATTCAGCTCGGATGCACCGCCCGTCAGCGCGTCCAGACCGGTCTGAAGCTCCAGACTGCCGTTTTTCAGCGTCAGGACACCGTTCCGGAGTACCGCGGCGCCGTCGGACAGTGCAAAAGCGCCTGTGCTGAGCTTCTGCATGGATTCATAGAGCGTATACGCGCCGTCAGAGAGCTGCGTGCTGCCGTCGAGGAGCTGCCCGATGCCGCCGTCCAGTGCGGATGCGCCGCCGCGAAGCTGTCCGATGCCGCCGTTCAGACGGGCGGAACCGTCATAGAGCGCGTTCAGTCCGTGATCGAGGGTGCCGGCGCCTGCCGAGAGCTGATTCAGGCCGCTGTGCAGACTGTCGGCGCCGCCCGCGAGCTGCCGGATGCCCGCAATCAGCGTGTCAAATCCGCCGAACAGCGAATTGCTGCCGGTTGAAAACGCGGTGATGCCGCTGCTGAGAGCCTCTGTACCGTTGACAAGCGACTTTGCGCCGTCGCGGAGCTGACCCGCAGCGCCGGAGAGTGATGCGGTGCCGCCCGTGAGCTGTTTGCCGCCCTGATCGAGGGTCAGCAGTCCGTTGCTGAGCGCATCTGCGCCGGAAACTGCCGTGCCGAGACCGTCAGAGAGGGCGAGCAGTCCGCCGCTGAGCTGTTCGGATGCCTGCTGCACGGATGCCGCGCCGGAAAGCAGCGTACCGCCGTTCTGCATGGTGTCCGCGAGCTGCTTCTGACCGGAGACGGTCTGTTCCAGTGTGCCGATTGCCGCGGCGAGCTCCTGAGAAGGGGACTGCGCATACAGCGCTTTCAGAGCAGACAATGCCTGTTCATTTGCGGAGACAGTCGCCTGCAGTGCCGCGCCGGACTGTGTGATGCCGTCGGTCAGAGCGGCAGCGCCCTGCCGGAGCTGACCGGCACCGGCGGACAGTGTGTCCGCGCCGTCCTTTGCGCTGCGGATGCCGGTTTGCAGGCTGTCCGCCCCCGCTTTTGCATTGCCGATGCCGGCGGAGAGCTGTCCTGCGGCGCTGTCCAGACTGCCTGCGCCGTCTGCGAGTGCCGCGGCACCGTCCGACAGTGCGGATGCCCCGTCATGTACCTTATTGCCGGCATCCTGCAAGCTGCCGATGCCGCCGGCGAGCTGTGCTTTGCCGTCAGACAGTTCGCCGATGCCGTCCGTGACCGCGGAAAATCCGCTGCGGAGCTGTTCGGAACCGGCTTCTGCATCGCGGATGCCCGATGCCAGTGCAGAAGCGCCGTCGGAGGCGTCCTTGATGCCGGCGTGCAGTGCATCCGCACCGTCCGTGACCTGTGCAAAGCCCGCGACCAGCGCGTCGGCGCCGTCCTTTGCGTCTTTGGCGCCGCTTTTCAGTTTTCCGGTGGAATCCGCGAGGGTTCCGGCACCGTCCGTGATTTTTTTCGCACCGTCCGACAGCTCGGATGCGCCGTGTTCCAGATCGGCAGAGCCGTTCAGCAGCTTTTCGACGCCCTTTGTCAGATCGCCGGAGCCGTTTGAAGCCTTCCGCAGCCCGTCATAGAGCGAAGCGGTTCCGTCGCAGAGTGATTTTGCACCGTCGCGCAGCGCACGGAGCTGTTCCGTCAGATCGTCAAACGAGAGACTGCCGTCCGTCTGCAAATCCGAAAACACCTGATTGGAAACGACCGTGACGGAGCTGTCCATTTCAAAATCGGTCACATCGGCGGACAGCTCAAAGGATTCGGGCAGCTTCACATCGAGCCGGTCAGACTGCGTGATGCCGAGACTGTCATTGAGTCCCGGAAATGCGATGCCGGCGACGATGAGACGGTTCCCGTCCGAGATCACCTTTCCGTTTTTCACCGTGACATTGACGCAGTGCGCCGCATCCAGCACGGCCGCGCTTGCCGCCATGAACGGCACGCAGATTTCCTCGTTCTTCCCGTTGATGACAGCCGTGGTTTTCTGCATATTTTCGTAATTCCAGCGAACGGTCAGATGCCCGCTTTTTCCCTTGAGCTCCGCGGCGGAAATCTCCCTGCCGTCGAGCAGATAGGTCATGCGCACGCGCACGGGCAGATCGCGGTCGGAGGTGCCGCGGTAGCAGACATCGCTGCCGTTCGTCTCCCAGTCAAGCGACGAGCCGTTCTGTGAGAGGGTGACATCTGATTTGAGGTTCAGAATGTCTTTCAGGGAGGAGATATCGGCAAGACTGCCGCTTGCGGCGGGATTTTTGAGCCAGTCGCTGACGAGGATTTCTCTGACGACGGAATCGCTGCCGCACATGACATACACGGTTTCGTCCTTATAGGCATTGCCGTCGGCGGGCTTGCGGACAGTCATGCTGTCAGCCGGTGATTCCTGCTCTGCCGAGACGGCAGCGGACTGCGCGTTGTCATTGCGGCTGTTCGCGTAGGCGATTGAACCGGTAGCCGCTGCGGAGATGACGACGGCGAGGATACTTGCCAGTACCTTTTTATAGTTTTTCATGAGAGAGGACTCCTTTCCGTTCATGCGAAATGTGTCTTGAATCTGCCGGTGCCCGAATGCCGGTGCGGCAGGAAGTCCGCGCTCGTCCGGCAGATGACCGGATCGAGCAGCAGGAGCAGCGAGGGCAGCACGGTGATGACCGTGACCATTGAGATCAGCGCGCCGCGTGCGAGCAGCATACAGAGTGATGAGACCAGTCCGATATCGGAGATCAGTGCGACACCGACCGTCGCCGCAAAGAAGCCGAGTGCGGAGGTGACGACCGAGCGGATCGAGGTGCCGCGTGCGACGGCGACCGCCTCTTTTTTGTCTTTGCCGCTGCTGCGCTCCGTTTTGTAGCGGGTTGTCATCAGAATGGCGTAATCGACCGTCGCGCCGAGCTGGATTGTGCCGATGACGACGGACGCGATGAACGGCAGCTCTGTGCCGGTGAAGTACGCGATGCCGAGATTCATCATGATGGCAAGCTCGATGACCGCGACGAGGATAAACGGCAGGGTAACGGATTTGAAGGTCAGCGCGATGATGAGGAAAATCACCGCGATTGAGAGGATGCTGACGACCTTGAAATCGCGGTCGGTAATCTGAATCAGATCCTTCGTGGCAGGTGCTTCGCCGATCAGCATGGCGGAAGGGTCATACTTCTGAATGATGCGGTTGAGCTCCGTGATCTGTGTGTTGACGGCATCGGATGCGACCTCGTATTCCGAGCCGATCAGCATGAGCTGCCAGTCGTCGCTTTTCAGGATGCTCCTGACGGAATCGGGGAGCACCTCTTCGGGAATCAGCGGCCCGACCAGAGAATTGAATCCGAGCGTGAACTGCACGCCGTCCGTCTGCTTCATTTCCCGCAGCATATGCTCGGCGTCGGCAGCCTTCATGTCCGCACGGCAGAGCAGGATATGCGTGCTGTTCATGTCAAATTCCTCGGAGAGCTTGGTGTTTGCGACGACGCTTTCCAGATCCTTCGGGAGTGTGCTGTCCAGCTTGTAGTACACATCGTAATGCGTATAGCCGTAGGCTGCCGGAATCAACAGGGCGAGCGCGGCGGTCAGCAGCATACCGGGATGCCTGCCGATCCACCCGGACAGGCGGGAGAAATCCGGCATGAAATCGCGGTGTGTGGTTTTGGCGATTGCCCCGTCAAACACCAGAATCATGGCGGGCAGAACGGTCACGCAGGAGATGACGCCGAAGATGACGCCCTTTGCCATGACGATGCCGAGGTCAGTGCCGAGCGTGAAGCTCATGAAGCACATGGCGAGGAATCCGGCGACGGTTGTAAAGGAGCTGCTGACAACGGAGGTCACCGTAGCGGCGATGGCCTCTGCCATGGCGTCCGCATGGCTGTCGGGATGCAGCGTGAGCTGCTCCTTGTAGCTGTGCCAGAGGAAAATGGAGTAGTCCATCGTGACGCCGAGCTGCAGCACCATGGCGAGTGCCTTGGTCAGGAACGAGATTTCACCGAACATGAAATTCGTGCCGAGATTCCAGAGAACCGCAAATCCGATGCTCAGCATGAAGAACAGCGGAATGAGGAAGGAATCCATTGTCAGCACGAGCACCGCGGAGGTCAGCAGCACGGCCGCCGCCGTATAGATCAGGGTTTCGTGCTCGGTCAGATGCTTCATATCCGCCGTGATCGCGGACATTCCGCTGATAAAGCACTGCTCCGAGGTGACGGACCGCATCGTGTCAATGGCCTTTAAGGTGCCGTCGGCAGAGGTAGTATCGTCAAAGAACACCGCGAGCAGCGTCGTGTTTCCTTTGTTGAAGAAATCGTAGAGCTTCTGCGGCAGAATCTCCCGCGGCACCCTGAGGTCGGTCAGCGACTCATAAGAAATATCCACGCTCCGATGCTTCAACACCACCCGGTAGGGGCGGCTGGTATGGCGATAGGCATAAGCGGTCCTCAGGTTGTCCAATCTGGCGCAAACCTCGTCCACGTTGCGGCGGAATTCTGACAGGTCCAGTTTCATCTCCACGCGAATGAGAAGTTGAAGAAAACGGGCTCTGTCCGTCAGTGTCCCGCCCTCAAACATCCACTCCTGGCCTGGATAGAGGTTGTAGATATGCTCGATTTCGTCGCCGTACATGCCTGCCAGTATTTCCAGGTCTTGGGAGGGAATGGGCTTGGACGTATCGGCATAGCTGGCGGCGTCCGGAACTGGGGCCTTTACCGCAGGCCTTGACGCGGGCGTTGCGGGCGCAGGCTTCTGTTCCGGCGCAGTCGATGGGACTGCGGGAACGCTATGAAACGGAAAGGTGTTGGGAACCATGTTGGGCCAATATGGCACAGGGCCGAAAAAAGGAGGACAAAACATATTTTCACTCCTGACTAAGGTAAAAAGAGCATGCCGCGCAGGCACGCTCTTCCTACCTTTGTATTCTTTCCAGAGATAGAGCCGCGCAATAACCGGAATTACATGATCGAGACGATTATTCCCCGGGCTGCATGAATTTGATCAAGTCGTCAAATTTAGAGTGCATGTAGATGTCCTTCATCTGAACCGCGTATCCGTTTTCACCGAGGCGCGTGACCATCTTCACCACGTCCAGGGAGGTGAGGCCCTGCTCAAAGAAATCCCGGGATCTGTCGAAGTTCGCCAGCAGCCCCTGCATGACGGTCATCAGCGCCTGTTCGGCGGAAATCCTGGGCTTTCCGACCTTGGCTTTCTCGATCTTGAT
>JAFPQL010000101.1 GCA_017414145.1 Oscillospiraceae bacterium
CCGTCTGACAGAGGGCTTCCGCGTCGAGCGCGCCGCGGACTTCGCCATGCTTCAAAAGGCCGGCAGAACCCTCTCCTTCACCTCAACCGCCACAGGCGGCTTTCTCCCCGCATACGGCGACAAACAAAGCATCGTCCTGCTGCACTGCACTGTTCCCGCCGGTACTCCCTGCATCCTTATGGCGGAGCTGCTCGACGAATACCGCAAGGCGGACGAGCAGGAGCTGCTGCTGCCGCCGGGGCTGACCTTTTCCGCCGACCCGCGCCCGCTGACCGATGCCGAGCGCCGCATCACCGATCAGAACGGCAATCCGCCCGCCGCCGCATATGAAGTCCGCTTCACGGGACAGTATGCGCCGCTGACACAGATTGTCCGAGAGCCGCTGCCGTTTCCCGCAGAGGCGTGCGCCGTCTGGACGGCACTCAACGCCGGCACAGCGCCCGAAGCACTCCCGCCTGCCGCCGTCCGGCTGCTCGCTGATCGCAAGGCCTGCCTTGCCCAATGGCTGCTGTCTGCCGCAATAATCGGGGAATGATATGTGTTATCCGCAAAAATCTATCGGAAATCCCCTTGTCATTTTTTGCGGTCTGTGATATAATAAAGATGAGGAATACGCCTGTATTCTGCCGAAAATCCACATTATATCCTGTTTCAGGGGGGAATCTCACATGAAAAAACTGTTTCGGTCTGCGGCACTCTGCCTGAGCGCACTGCTGACGCTGACCACCGCTCCGCTGTCTGCGGCGCAGGCAGCCGCGCCGCAGGGCAAGGATGTCTATGTCACCGGCTTTGAGGACGGCGATGTCTCAAAGTTCTCCAAGCGCGGCGACGATGATACCTCTGTCATCAAGGCTTCGTCCGTCGAGCCGCATTCCGGCGACCAGTGCATGGAGGTCACCGGGCGCGACCAGGGCTGGAACGGCCCGTCCATTGCGCTGAAGGACCTCTGCGAGCCCGGCGTGCTGTATATCGCCTCTGCATGGGTCAAGGCCAAGTGGTACAACTCCTGCAAGCTCAGTATGCAGTATACCGATTCCGAGGGCGTGCAGCACTACAACAACCTTTCAAAGGTCGTCAGTCAGGGCGAGTGGGTCAAGATCCCGCCGATCCGCTTCTGCCTCTTTGATTCCATGCAGGATGTCTCGCTCTACATCGAGTGCGATGACAAGGCCGACCTGTGTGTCGATGACTTCTCGCTGACGGAAGCACCGTTCTACGAGATTGAAAAGGACATTCCGGGACTGAAGGATGTGTTCAACGACTGCTTCAAGCTCGGCGGCGCGGTCACGGCAACGGAAATCGCCGCAAAGAGCACACAGGCGCTCGTGCTGAAGCATTACAACTCCCTGACGCTCGGCAATGAGCTGAAGCCGGAGAATATGCTCCGTCAGAAGGCGTCGCAGACGCTCTATGAGGAAACCGGCGACAACACGGCAGCGGTCGTCAAGCTGAACGACGCCGCCCGCTACATCCTCGATTTCTGCCGCGCACACAAGATTCCGGTCCGCGGCCATGTGCTGGTCTGGTACTCCCAGACGCCGTACTGGTTCTTCACCGAGGATTTCACCGATGACGGCAAGATCGTGGACAAGGCAACGATGTTAAAGCGCATGGAGAACTACATCAAGGATGTCTTTGCCGTGCTGGATGAGGAATATCCGGACATCGACTTCTACGCATGGGATGTCGTGAACGAGGCGTTCCTGGACGGCGGCAGCCCGCGTGAGCCCGGCAAATACGAGGACTACAACGGCTCCTCCGCATGGGTCAAGATCTTCGGCGACAACTCCTTCATTCCGCCCGCCTTTGAATATGCGAGAAAGTATGCGCGCAAGGGCACCAAGCTCTACTACAACGACTTCAACGAGTACATGAAGGTCGATGCGATGTTAAAGCTCGGCAAGGAGCTGCACGAGAAAGGCTGGCTGGACGGTCTGGGTCTCCAGTCGCACCTCGATGTCACGAACAACAATCAGCCCGATCCGTTCCCGTCCGTGCAGCAGTATGCCGCCGCACTGGATAAGTTCTGCGCATCCGGTCTGGACATCCAGATCACCGAGCTGGACGCGACCTGCGCACCCTCCGTCAGCAACGGTGATTCGCTGCAGGCAAAGTACTATAAGGGCATCATGGATGCCATCGTCAAGAACAAGGACAAGATTTCCGCTGTCGTCTTCTGGGGTACAACCGACGACCAGAGCTGGAGATCCGAGCGCTCGCCGCTGCTCTTTGACGGTGAGTACAAGTCCAAGTCCTGCTTCGACAGCATTGTCGAGGGCAGAGATTTCACGACCGGCCCGTCCACGCAGACCACAACCACCACTTCGACCACTTCGACCTCCTCTGATTCCGATACCGAAACGCCGAAGCCCGGTCTCAAGGGCGATGTGGACGAAAACGGCACCGTGCAGATTGCGGACGCGATTCTGCTGGCACGGTACATCGCAGAGGACACCGTGACGGTGACGGCACAGGGCAAGACCAACGCAGAGCTGACCGGCGACACCGCGCTGACTGCCGACGACTGCACCAAGCTGCTCCAGTTCCTCGCGGGCATGGGCCCGCTGTAACCCCGCAGAAGGGGCAGTCCCGAAGGAAACAACAAAAACCCGGCCCGCAGCCTTCACATTGCGGGTCGGGTTCTTTTTTCATGCTGACAAAATCAGTTCGCCGTGGTCTGAGTGGACTTCGGCGCAAGCTGCTGGCACACCTGCGAAAGTATGATCTGATACGCGGCGGGCGACAGGTGAATGCCGTCGCCGGAGGTGTACTTCGTGACAAGGCCGTTCCACTCGTTCTTCAGCCCCGATGCCACATTGACATAGGTCCATGCGGGATAATTCGCCTTGAGATAATCGCGGATTGCCGCATTGTAGCTGTCAATCTTCGCGTTCGTCGCAAACTTCGAGGTCGTGGTGATCGGCGTGATCGAGGCGACGCAGAGCTTTGCGTTCGGCAGTGCCTCCTGCGTCTTCTGGAGCAGATTCTTGTAGTTTTCGCAGTATTTCTGCGAGCTGGTCATATTGATGTCGTTCATGCCCATCGAGAAAATGACCGTTTTCGGCTTCAGCTTGGAGAGCGCCGAGATGACGCCGCAGCTTGTGCCGTTCACCGTGAATTTATAGTCAAAAATGCTCCGCACGCCGACGCTGCCCTTCGCCACGACATTTTTGGCGGGCAGAATTTTATAGACGCTCAGGCCGCTGCAGATGCTGTCTCCGACAAACACGCAGTCCGCGAGGAACGCCTGATCGGACGGAGAGAGCTTTCCGCCCTTTACGACCGTCGAGACGGTGGTCGAGGCGGTTTTCTGTGCGGAGGAGCTGCTCTGCGCGGAGGTCACCGTCGCAGAGGTGCCGGATGCCGCCGTGCGGGATGTCACCGTCGTACCGGCTGACGCCGCGGCAGAGCTGCCGGCGGTGGTCGTTGTCGTCTGCGAAGAGGAAATCACCGTCGTCGCGCCGGATGTCTGCTGCGATGACGCAGAGGTGATGTCCGGAACCGTGGTTTCATTCATGGATGCGGAATTTTCCGCAGAGGTCTTTGTTGCAGAGGTCAAAGTCGTCTCCGCCTGTGATGTTGTCTGACGGGAGGTACCGGATGTATGCGGAACCGCGATGTCGCTTTGCATATCATCGACAATCATGCCGCAGCTTCCCAGAAGCAGGGAGGCACAGAGCAGGCCGGCAAGCTGCCGGCATTTTTCGGTATTCAGGAACATAGCTACCGCTTCTTTCTGATGATTTGAATTCTGCCCCCATTGTACCACGATTCGACGGAAAAGTCAACCGTTCGGCTGCTTTCTCCCGTATTTTCCGGCGGAATCGCTGAAAATCATATGAGAATCCCGTTCCGGAACCGGCACTCTGAAGAATGCCCGCACATTTCGGCAGATTTCGCATATGCTGAATTGATCGGAGACGGCCAAACCGTCTCTGCGATCCGAATACGGTCACGGTAAGGAGTGATGCGATATGGCGCAGAAAAAACAGCCCGCCCGCAGCCGGATCCTGGCTGCAGGCGGTGATCTGCGGACGGTGACGGCAGCCGCACGGCTCGCAGAGCATCATACGGTGCTGCTCGCCGGATTTGACCGGCTGGAAACGCTGCCCGCCGGTGTCAGAGGTCTGCCGGATGCCCGCGCACTGCCGGATCATACGGCGGATGTGCTGCTGCTGCCCGTACAGACAGCGGAGGACTGCTGCGATGCGCCCTTTTCGCGGCATCCGCTGACGCTCTCCGGACTGCTGCCGGCCGTGCGGCGCGGCGGACTGGTGCTCGGCGGACGCCTGAGCGGCGCGGTGTGCCGGCAGATTGCCGAGGCGGGCTGCGCGGCGGAGAACTATGCGGCAAGAGAGAGCTTTGCCGTGCGGAATGCCGTCCCGACGGCAGAAGCGGCAATCGGCATTGCGATGCGGGAGCTGCCGGTGACAGTCAACGGGCTGTCCTGCCTGATTCTCGGTGCCGGACGCATCAGTCAGGCGCTGCAGCCGCGGCTGCGGGCATGGGGTGCGAAAGTCACGGTCGCGGCAAGGCGGTGTACCGACCTTGCGCGGCGGCAGGGCGGCGAGGGGAAACCGCGCTCAGTCCGTTCCGGCGGAAAGCGTCGGGGCGGGCAGAATGACAGCGGCTCTGCCTGCCGTGAAGAAGCGGTGCAGCTCTGCCGCAATCTGCGGGAGCAGCGGCTGAACATAGGCGATGACGCTCCCCTGCTCCGTCAGCGGGCTTCGCATCAGGCAGTCCCGCATCCCGTCGCAGAGCGATTCTGCCGCGGCATACCGGAAGCGGTCGTTCAGCGTGTCGGCTGCACCGTCGGGCAGATACAGGGTCAGGCCGTCCGCACCGCAGAGTGCCGCGCCGAACCACTGCCGCAGCACCAGCTCCGCCAGATTGTCGGCAATCGTGTCGGGCGTTGTCAGATAGCGTGCCGCATAGGCTGTCAGCATCCCGTGAATCTCCTCTGCCGGGAAGCAGCTGAGCAGTTCGCCCTCATGCAGCAGCGCCGTGTAGTAAAAATGCGCACCCAGCACGCCGCCGAGCGGAATCGGCTGGCGGCAGAGCAGCGGATATTCGCCGTCCAGTGTGACG
Organism: Oscillospiraceae bacterium; assembly: GCA_017414145.1. Next base: position 5,089 of record JAFPQL010000101.1, read on the forward strand.
GCATCCGCCTCAAAGCGCGCATCATACTGCGTGCAGAACTTTGCAAAGGGCTGCAGCAGGCCGCGGAAAAACACCGTCTCAAAGGGCTGTGTCAGGCGATAGGCGCGGCGGAATGCCTCCTTCGCCTCTGCGTATGCGGTGAGAATCTGCTGCTGACCGCGCTCCAGCAGGCGGGAAATCTCCGTGTCCCGAAGCGCGGCAAGTGCGGCGCTGTCCGAATGAAGCGGCAGCAGCGCGGCATCGAGCTGATAAAAGACGGCGCGGTAAAAGGCCTCCGCCTGCGCACGCGTCACGGTGCTGCATCTGCCTCTGGTATAGGCGGCGGCATTGGCTGCGGCGGCCTTGTGCAGTGCCAGACGCAGGGCCTCCAGCCGTTCTGCGGGAATGCACCCCTCTGCGGCCGCACGGCGCAGCAGCGCGACGGTATAATCGCGGGCGGGCAGGCGTTCTGCGGACGGCGCCGCGGGTATCATCCGGTTCACTGTGCATCCTCCTCCCCTTCTGCGGCGGCATCCTCCTCCGCCCACTGCTCTGCACGGTCTGCCCACTCCGCCTCCTTTTCGGCACTGGGCATCAGGAAGTCGGGACGGAGACTGAGCGCTGCCGTCAGCTCCTCGGCAAATGTGCCTCTGGTCCGCATGGCAGTCTCCTCGCGGTAATCCGCATCGTAATTGCCGAAGATGTCGCGGGTCATGCCGGTGCGGTATTCGTAGTCATAGTTCTCCGCGTCCGCCTCCTGCTCCAGCGCACTTTCGGCGCGCTCCTGCGCAATCAGGTCGGCATAGAGTGCCGCGGTGACGGGGTCGCCTGCCGCCGCATGGTCCTGCTGCTTTTTCTCGGCAGTGCGGAGATCCAGCAGGCGGCGCATCGCGGGAATCAGGATCCGCTCGGCCTGTGCCAGCATTTCGTCGATGTCGCCCGAACAGGTCGGACTGACATAGAACCGGTACAGATAATCCAGCAGCGCGTTGTCCGAGAGCATCAGGGACGGATCGCCCGCCGTGACCTCCTGCAGCTCGCCGCGCAGACGGTAAAACGCCTCGGTCAGCCGCGCAATGTTCTGCGCGTAGTTCTGTCCGGCGAGATACCCCGACGGCAGGAACCAGCGGATCAGCCGCGGAATGATGCTCCCGCCGACCGGAACCAGTCCGGCAGCGGAAACGGCTTCTCTGCCCGTCTGCGCGATCATCTCCGCTTCGTCACGGGTCAGCGCGATGCCGTAGGACTGCATCGCCGCATGATTCGTCGCCAGAATATGCTGCCGCTGTTCGGCGGGCGTCAGTCCGGCAAGCTGTTCCGAAAACATCAGGGAAAAATCCATATCCTGCTCCTTTCTGCGGAGAACCCCCGCAGGCATCCGTATAAACATCACGGCGCAGCGGCAAAGGGCGGAAGCCTCACTGTGCAAACTGTGCGCGGTAGAGCTCCGCATAGAAGCCGCCCTGCCGCACAAGCGATTCATGCGTTCCCTGCTCGATGATGCTGCCGTCCTTCATGACGAGAATGCAGTCCGCCTCCTGCACCGTCGAGAGCCGGTGCGCCACGATGAACGAGGTTCTCCCCTGCATCATCTGCCGGAACGCGGACTGAATCTTCTGCTCGGTGCGCGTGTCGATCGACGAGGTTGCCTCATCGAGAATCAGCACCGGCGGCAGACAGAGCATCAGCCTTGCAATGCAGAGCAGCTGCCGCTGCCCCTGTGAGAGCGAGCCGCTGCGGTCGCTGATGACCGTGTCATAGCCCTGCGGAAGCCGCCGGATGAAGCTGTGGGCGTGTGCCTGCTTCGCCGCCGCGATCACCTCGTCATCAGTCGCGTCGGGCTTTCCCATGCGGATATTCTCACGCACGGTCGTGTGCGCGAGCCATGTCTCCTGCAGCACCATGCCGATGCCGGCGCGCAGGCTCTCCCGCGTCAGCTTCCGGATGTCGGTGCCGTCCGCTAAAATCGCGCCGGCCTTCACATCGTAGAACCGCATGATGAGGTTGATGAGCGTTGTCTTGCCGCAGCCGGTCGGGCCGACAATCGCCACGCGCTGTCCGGGTCTGACCGAAACCGAGCAGTCCTCAATCAGCGGACGCTCCGGCACATACGAAAACGAAATATGCGAAAACTCGATGCTGCCCTTTGCATCGGTCAGCACTGCGGCATCTGCGGGATCGGGCGGTTCGGGTGCGGCGTCAATCAGCGCGAACACGCGGTCGGCACAGGCAAGCGCATTCTGAAGCTCGGTCATGACGCCGGAGATCTCGTTGAACGGCTTGGTGTACTGGTTGGCGTAGCTCAGGAAGCAGGACAGTCCGCCGACGGTGATTCTGCCGCTGACCGCCGCCAGCGCACCGGTCACGCCGACCGCCGCGTACACCAGCGCATTGATAAAGCGCGTCACGGGGTTGGTCAGCGAGGAATAGAAGGTCGCGGTCTGGGAGACGGCGCGCAGCCGCTCATTGATTTCGTCAAATTCGGAAAGCACCGCCGTCTCGCGGGAAAATGCCTGAATCACGCGCTGTCCGCTGATCGTCTCGTTGATGCAGGCGGTCTGCTCGGCACGCGTCCGCGCCTGTAAATCAAACATCGTATAGGTACGCTTTGCGATGAACGCCGCGGCAAACAGCGAGAGCGGCGTCATCAGCAGCACGACCAGCGTGATGCCCGCGTGAACCGAAAACATAAAGCCCAGTGTGCCGAGAATCGTCAGGACGCCGGTGAAAAGCTGCGTGAAGCCCATCAGCAGGCCGTCCGCGAACTGGTCGGCGTCGGAGATCATGCGGCTGACGGTTTCGCCCGCCGGATGCCCGTCAAAATATGCAACGGGCAGCGTTTGCAGATTGGAAAATGCCTGATCGCGGATCTGCCGGACGATGCGGAACGCCATGCGGTTATTGAGCAGGCTCATCCCCCACTGTGCGGCAGCCGTCAGCAGCACAGAGCAGCCGACCGCCGTCAGAACCCGCGTGACCGCGGAGAAATTCACCAGGCCCTTTCCGGTCATGCTGTCAATCGCCCTGCCGACCAGAACCGGAATCAGCAGCGTCAGCGCAACTGTGATGACCGCCAGTACGAGCGTCAGCACGAGCTGTCTGCGAAAGCGCGCCGCATAGTGCAGAACGCGGCGGAGCGTCTGCATCTGACCGTCTTTTTTGCCGGAAGCCGCCATCTCAGGACACCTCCTTCGGGAACTGCGACGCATAGATTTCACGGTAGACCGGACAGGTCTGAAGCAATGTCTCATGCGTGCCGATGCCGGCGGTATGCCCGTCCTCCAGCACGAGAATGCGGTCCGCGTGCTGAATCGACGCGGTGCGCTGCGAGACAATGAACACGGTCGGGCGGTCGGGCAGCGCCCGGAGCGCCTGTCTGAGCCGCAGGTCAGTCGCGTAATCGAGCGCAGAGGCGCTGTCGTCGAGAATCAGGATGTCCGGCCGCCGCACAAGCGCTCTGGCGATCGTCAGACGCTGCCGCTGTCCGCCGGAGAAATTTCTGCCGCCCTCCGCGACCGGCTCGTCCAGCCCCTTTTCCTTTGCTGCGACGATGTCCGCGGCCTGTGCGGTTTCCAGTGCTGCCTGCAAAACGCTGTCATCCGCCGCCGGATTGCCCCAGAGCAGATTCTCACGGATTGTACCGTGAAAGAGCAGCGCCTTCTGCGGCACAACGCCGATTCTTGCGCGCAGTGCCTGCTTATCATATTCTGCGGCGGGAATGCCGCCGATCAGAATGCGCCCCTCTGTCGGCTCATAAAACCGCGGAATCAGGCTGACAAGCGTTGATTTTCCGGAGCCGGTGCCGCCGATGATGCCGATGACCTCTCCGCGCTCCGCCGCAAAGGAAATGTCCGTCAGGGCGGGTGCGGCGGCATCCGGATAAGTAAAGCTCACGCCTTCAAAGACAATGCTGCCGGTCTGTCCGGACGGGAGCGCGGTTTTCTGCCCCGCCGGTTCCGGTTCGCCGCCCGTTTCCAGCACCGCCGCAATGCGGTCGCCGCAGGCAGCGGTCTTGTTGAGCGTGATGATGAGATTTGCGAGCTTGATCAGCTCGACGAGAATCTGCGACATATAGTTATAGAGCGCGATAACCGCGCCCTGCGTCAGTCCGCCGGCATTCACCCGCAGTGCGCCGACATGGAGCAGTACAATCACAGCGCCGTTGAGCAGCACATAGGTTGCGGGATTCATCAGCGCGGCAATGCTGCCGACCTTCTCCTGCATCGCGGTCAGCAGACTGTTTTTCTCGCGGAATCTTGCGATTTCACGCGATTCCAGCCGGAAGGCACGGATTGCCCGCACGCCGTCCAGCGTATCGCGGGTGGCATCGGTGACGGTATCGAGCTGTCCCTGCACCTTCCGGTACATCGGGATCGTCACGAGCATGACCGTCAGCACAACGGCCGCGAGCGCCGGAATCACGCAGGCAAACACCAGTGCGCTCTTTCCATCGACTGTGAACGCCATGATCATCGCGCCGAAGACGATGATCGGCGAACGGGTCAGCAGCCGGATGGCGAGATTGACGCCGTTCTGCACCTGACTGACATCGCTGGTCATGCGGGTAATCAGCTCCGAGGTGCCGGCGCGGTCAAGGTCGGAATAGGTCATGCGCTGGATGTGCGCCATCAGCGCGTGCCGGAGCTTTGCCGCAAAGCCGACCGCCGCCTTTGCCGCGAAAAACTGGGCAATCAGCGTGCTGGTCAGTCCGACGGCGGCCAGCAGCGCCAGCAGCAGTGCCATGCGGATGATATGTCCGCGGTCGCCGCCCCCGATGCCGCGGTCGATCATCGACGCGACAGCCAGCGGTACCAGCAGCTCAAAGATCACCTCCAGCACCTTGAACAGCGGTCCGAGCAAACATTCCTTTTTGTAGTCCGCGAGATAGCGCAGCAGCTTTTTCATAGCAGTTTCTCCGTATCAGAATCGGGTCACGCGCCGCCGAACGCCTGCCGGAAGTCGCTTTGTGTCCCGCAGTAAACATTGAGGTCGATGTGCGGCTCCGTGCCGGCGTAGCCCTCCAGCCTGCCGCAGGGGTTATACTGCCAGAAGGTCCACGGCGGCTGATACCCGTCCGAGGGGCGGGAGTAGACGCTCCGGATCCAGAGCGTATAGTCCAGCCCGCTGTCCTTCAGGTAGTTTTCATAGCAGCTGTCCGATGTATAGATGATCGGGCGCTTGCCGTACACCGCCCGGAAGCGTTCCAGCAGCACCGAGAGGCTCTGCCGGACGGCATCTGCGGAAGGATGCTCCCCCTTGCGGTAATATTCCAGATCAATGACCGGCGGCAGCGCGTCCGGAAGCGCCGGCACCGACGCGATGAAATTCTCCGCCTGCGTCCCGGCGGGGCTGTCAAAGCTGAAGAAGTGATACGCGCCGGTTTTCAGTCCCGCGGCGCGTGCGCCCTGCCAGTTCTCCGCGAAATATTCGTCCTTTGCCGCGGAGCCCTCCGTCGCCTTGATGAACGCAAAGCGGATCTTCTGCGACGCGATTTTTGTCCAGTCGATGCTGCCCTGATAGTGCGAGACATCGACGCCGCGCACCGGATAGCGCGACTTTGACGGCATATTGAACCAGAGCAGACCCTTCCAGCCCATGAAATACACCGTCAGAATCAGCAGCACCAGAATCGCCCACGCCTTCAGCAGAGGGTGCCGTGACTGTTTTTTCTCCTTCATATGCGGCGTCATCCCCTTTGTTTTTCTCTCAGCAGAATCAAAGAGAGGCAAGAACCGTTTGCCGGCTTGCCTCTCTCAGTGAACTCACAAAAACGGAAGCTCGAACGGCAGCTCGATTCCGAATTTTGATGACAGCCATACCAGAAGCGCCGCCGCCGCGACGATTCCGAGTATGATGCGGATTGCTTTTTTCACAGTTTTCAGGACAATGAGCAGGATCAGTGCGATCACACCGATAATCAGATACATACTGTCAAACTGCGGAAGCTCAGCGAACAGCAGCATGGTGTCACCTCATTTCAAATGATTCAGCCGTCTACCTTCGGCAGCTTTTCGAGCGACTTTGCCAGCTCCTCATCGCTCGGAATATAAGTCTCCAGCAGACCGTCGTTAAACTTCTGATAGCCGTACAGATCAAAGTAGCCCGTACCGGTCAGGCCGAAGACGATCGTCTCCTCCCTGCCGGTCTCCTTGCAGCGCAGCGCCTCGTCAATGGCGGCGCGGATGGCGTGGGAGCTTTCCGGAGCGGGCAGGATGCCCTCGACCCGCGCAAACTCCACAGCGGCGCTGAAGACATCGGTCTGCGGATAGGAAACCGCATCGAGAATGCCCTGATGCCGCAGCTCGGAGAGCGTGCCGTTCATGCCGTGATAGCGCAGGCCGCCGGCGTGGTTCGGAGCGGGGATGTAGTCCGCGCCGATTGTATACATCTTTGCGAGCGGGCAGATCATGCCGGTGTCGGCATAGTCATAGGCAAATTTTCCTCTGGTCAGGCTCGGGCAGGATGCCGGCTCGACGGCGACGAAGCGGTAATCTGCTTCCCCGCGGAGCTTTTCCCCGACAAACGGTGCGATCAGGCCGCCCAGATTCGAGCCGCCGCCCGCGCAGCCGATGATGACATCGGGCTTGATGCCGTACTTGTCGAGCGCCGCCTTCGTCTCCAGACCGATGACGGACTGGTGCAGCAGCACCTGATTCAGCACGGAGCCGAGCACATAGCGGTAGCCTTCCTGACTGACCGCACACTCCACGGCTTCGGAGACGGCACAGCCGAGCGAGCCGCCGGTGCCGGGATGCTCTGCGAGAATCTTTCTGCCGATCGCGGTCGTCTCAGAGGGCGACGGCGTCACAGAGGCGCCGTAGGTGCGCATGACCTCTCTGCGGAAGGGCTTCTGCTCATA
>JAFPQL010000102.1 GCA_017414145.1 Oscillospiraceae bacterium
ACGGGATGCCGCTGACACAGAACTGGACGATGCTCTTTTACCGCACCGACATTCTGACGGAGCTCGGCTTCCGCACACTTCCGCGCACATGGGACGACCTGATTGATATGCTGCCGGGACTTCAGCGGAACCATCTGGGCGTCGGCCTGATTCTGCCGGCGACAAATGTGGCGGCTGCCACCGAGGCGGGACATACCTTTGCGACGCTGGTGCTCCAGCAGGGGATGAACTACTACAATCCGGAGCAGACCGCGACCCGCTTTGACGAGGTGACGGCCATTCAGTGCTTTGAGAAGTGGACGGATTTCTACAGCGACTATAAATTCATGCAGACCTATGACCCGTACAGCTATTTCCGCACCGGTCAGTACCCGATGGTCGTCGCAAACTACAGCTTTGCGAATCAGCTTTCCGTCGCGGCGCCGGAGATCCGCGGACTCTGGGACTTCACGGTCATGCCCGGCACGCTGTCAGCGGACGGGACGCTCAGCCATGCGTCCAATTCCGGCGGCACCGGCGCAGTCATTTTCAACAAGGTCAAAAACAAGGCCGCCGCATGGGAATTCGTCAAGTGGTTCAGCTCGGCGGCGGTGCAGACCGAATACGGCGCGGATCTGGAGGGACTGCTCGGACAGATGGGACGCTATGAGGCGGCAAATGCCGAGGCACTGGACGGGCTGAACTGGTCCGGCACGGAGCTGGCGCTGCTGCACGCCCAGCGGGACGCCCTGCGGGAAATCCCCGTGCTGCCCTCGTCCTATGCCGTCACGCGCAACATCATGAACGCGTTCCGCGAGACGGTCAATTCCCACGAGAACCCGCGTGATACCCTGATGTACTATAACAGCGACATGAACGACGAGATTCGGCGCAAGCGCGAAAATCTCGGCCTTGACAAATAACGGCAGGAAGGAGGGACTGTCTTTGGAAAGCAGTCAAATCGGCGTCAGAACCAAAAAGGAGCAGCGCCGGCATCTCTGGGTGCAGATCAAGCAGAACAGGGAAGCCTATCTGATGCTGCTGCCGTTCATGCTGATTTTTACGGTCTTTACGGTGATTCCGGTCATCATGTCCCTGCCGATGGGTCTGACGGACTTCGACATGGTCAAGTATCCGCCGACATGGGTCGGGCTGAGCAATTTTTACAATCTGTTCCTGAACGACAGCATTTTCATCAAGTCCATTCGCGTGACGCTGGTGTTTGCGGTGTTCACGGGGCCGCTGAGCTATTTCCTCAGCTTCCTGCTCGCATGGCTCATCAATGAGATGAACGCCGTGCTGAAGGTGATTTTCACGCTGATCTTCTATGCGCCGTCGATGGCATCCGGCGTGTATGCCGTCTGGCAGCTCATCTTTTCGGGCGACAGCTACGGCATTGCCAACTCCGCGCTGATGAATCTCGGCATCACGACCTCTGCGATCCAGTGGCTGACCGACTCCCGTTACATCCTGACGGTTGTCATCATCGTGCAGCTCTGGGTGTCAATGGGCGCGGGCTTTCTCGCCATGCGCGCCGGCTTCCAGAACATCGACAAAAGCCAGTATGAGGCGGGCGCGATCGAGGGCATCAAAAACCGCTGGCAGGAGCTGATCAACATAACGATTCCCGGCATGGGTCCCACGCTGATGTTCGCGGCGGTCATGCAGATCGTCTCCTCGTTCACGGCGGATATCGTCGCCAGAAATCTGGTCGGCTTTCCGAGCACGAACTACGCCGCCCACACGATCATGACGCACGCCTTTGACTACGGCTGGGTCCGCTACGAAATGGGCTACGCCTCCGCCATCTGCATGATCCTCTTTATTGCCATGTATCTGGTCAACAAGCTCATCAACCGGATGCTGGGCAAGTACATGGACTGAAAAGGGGGCGCGACATGACGAAGGATCCGAAAAAACTGAAGGCGTCCAGCAGACGCGCCGGCCGGAAGCTCGGCGGCTCGGTCATGATCTTCCTGTTCCTGCTGCTGCTGGGGTCGTTTATGCTGCTCCCGATCTGGCTGATGGTCGTCAATTCGATCAAGCCGATCAACGAAATGTTCATCTTCCCGCCGAAGTGGTACACGCTGAACCCGACCCTTGACAATTTCAAGGACACCTACCGCGTGCTGAGCCAGATGTGGGTGCCGTTCTCGCGCTATGTGTTCAACAGCATCTGGGTGACGGTCTGCGTCACGGTGCTGCAGTGTATTTTCGCGTCGATGGCGGCGTTTTGTCTGGCAAAGGTCAAATTTCCCGGCAACAAGCTCATCAACGCGGTCATCGTGCTGGCGCTGCTGTATAATTCCAATGTCATTTACCTGATGCAGTACATTGTCATGGCGCAGCTGCACATGATCAACCGGATGTCCGCGCTGATTCTGCCGTCGGTCGCGTCCTCGATGGGACTGTATCTGATGCGGCAGAGCATGACGGGCGTCCCCGATGCCATGATCGAGGCGGCAAAGGTGGACGGCGCAAGCCTGTTCACAATCTGCTGGCGCATCGTCATTCCGAACCAGAAGCCCGCGCTGATGACCATGGCGATTTTCGCCTTTCAGGGCGCGTGGAACATCACGGGCGGCAGCGTCGTCTATGACGAATCGCTGAAAACGCTCCCGACGGTGATTCAGCAGGCGGCATCCGCCGGCATTTCCCGTCAGGGCGTGACGATGGCGGCGGCGGTCATTCTCTTTGTCCCGCCGGTGCTGTTCTTCATTCTGGCGCAGAGCCAGGTCATGGAGACAATGGCACATTCCGGCATCAAGGACTGAGCGGAAGGGGGAAACATCGTGAAACATCGACCATCCCGTCTCAGCAGACGGGCAGGTGCCTGGCTTGCGGCGCTGCTGACGGCGTCAGCCCTGACGGTGCCGGCAGCCGCAGACGAACCGTATGATGTCTACAACTACAATTATCTCGGTGAAGCGGTCCCCTCGCAGGCGGGCTATCTCGCGGAGCGTGCGGTGTCCGGACTCGATCTCGGCACGACCGCCTTCAGCACGCCCTCCGATCTGTTCAAGGACAGCGAGGACAATTTCTATGTCGTCGATTCAGGCAACAACCGCATTGTCAAGATTGACAGCGAACTGAAGCAGGTGCTGAAGATTTACGACCGCTTTACGATGCCGGACGGCACGGAGACGACCCTCTCGAACCCGAAGGGCGTCTATGTCTCGCCCGATACGGGTCTGATGTATATTGCCGACAATGAAAATGCCCGCGCACTGGTCACGGACAGCAGCGGCAGAGTGCAGACCGAAATTGTCAAGCCGGAATCGGCGGTCTACGATCAGGCGCTGACCTTCCTGCCGCAGAAAATCCTCTGCGACAACGCCGGCAACATCTACATCGTGCTGAACAACACGACAAAGGGTGCCGCGATGTTTGACAGCAGCGGCAGCTTCATCGGCTATTACGGCGCAAATGCCGTGGCGCGGACGGCGGCGGTCATCGCCAACCACTTCTGGAACGCGATTGCCTCGGAGGAGGAGCGGCAGTACCGCCAGAGAAGCACGCCGACCGCCTTTGACAATTTCGACATCGACACCGAAAAGGGCTTCATCTTCACCTCGACCTCGTCCGGCACCTCTGACACCGATATCGTCAAGAAGGTCAATCCGGAGGGGCATAATCTCTTTGACTATATGTCGTCTTACCGCTGGGGCGACCTGTTCTCCACATGGTATTCCGGCACGACCTACAAGACCAGAATCGTCGATATCGACATCGGCGACGACGGCTCGATCAACTGTCTCGACGCGACGACGGGCAGAGTCTTTCAGTATGACAAGGAGGCGTCGCTGCTCTTTATCATGGGCGCGACCGGCGATCAGGTCGGCTCCTTCATGGCGGGCAGCGTCGCGGCTGTCGAGACAAAGGGCAAGGGCTGCGAGTCTGTCTATGTGCTGGATTCAGGCAAGGGAACGGTCACGGAATTCCGGCAGACCGTGTTCGGCGGCATCGTCCACCACGCGACGACGCTCTATAACGGCGGCTATTACGAGGAAGCACTGAACCCGTGGCTGGAGGTCTTGAAGCGCGACGGCAATTACCGCAGCGCCTATCTGGGCATCTCCAGCGCGTACTACAACATGGGACGGTACCGCGAGTCGATGGACTACGCGAAAAAGGCGGATGCGTCCGGCCGGTATAACCGCGCCTTTGAGCGGTACCGTTCGCAGTGGCTGCGGGAGCATCTGACCGCCGTTCTGATCGGCGCGGTTTTGCTGGCAGCCGGCATCTGGGCGCTGAAGCGCCGGCTGAAGCGGCGGAAAACACGCAGCGCCGCGCCGGATTCCGGCGGAGCATCTGAATGAAAAGGGGGTTGGCATCAATATGATGGATCTGACACAGCCGCAGTGGGTCAGACACGCGGTGCTGCACCCGTTTGAGGGGTTTGAGGATCTGCGCTGGAAGAAGGCCGGCTCCCTGAAATACGCGGCCGTCATCATCGCGGCGCTGCTGGTCGCGCTGATCGCCAATGACCGCTGGTGCGGCTTTCAGTTCCGCCCGCTGCCCGACCAGCTCTTCAGCATCGTGCCGTACCTGATGCGCTCCGTCGTCTACTTTGCGGCGTGGGTGCTCGGAAACTGGGCGGTCTGTACGCTGCTGGACGGCGAGGGCACAATGAAGAATATCTGCATCTACAGTGCCTATGCGCTGATTCCCTACATTGTCTCCGTCTTTGTCAATGTTCTGCTCTCGCATATTCTGGTGCGGGCGGAGATGGTGTTTTTCACGACGGTCAGCTATGTCGGGCTGATCTGGACGGGGCTGCTGCTGTTCAATGCGATCAGGGCGGTGCATCAGTACAGCTTTACAAAGACGGCTGCCGCAATCCTGCTGACGGCCTTTGCGATGCTCGTGATTCTGTTTCTGGCGGTGCTGTTCCTGAGCCTGTTCCAGAAGGTATATGTGTTCTTCTATTCGCTCTATACAGAGATTCTGTATCGGGTGAGAGTGTAAGGAGGGGTGTGCATGAGAAAGCAGCACTGGATCAGAACCGCTCTCTGTCTCCTGCTCACCGCCGCGATGACCGTCACCGGACTGCCCGCGTCTGCGGAGCCGGAAGCGGACAGCATCGCGGAAAACGGCAGTGTGTCCGCGCAGGACGGCACGGACAGCGATGACCCCGCTGACCCCGATGCGGCGGCATGGACGAACCGCACAGAGGACGAGGTCTTTGCGAAGATGCGCTGCGTCGCGGAAAACGACAGGCTGGCGCTCTGGGCATGGAACAGCGAAGCGCTCGGCGAGGACGAGAAGCCGGAGGATGTCTTTGCGCTGGTCAACAAGCGGAACGGATATGTCTGGTGGTCGTCCCCGATCAACGCGCAGGGCGACCGGATCGCGTCAAAGGTGCTGAAGGCGGAGCTCGGCTCGGCGGTGGTCATCACCGCGGCACAGATCGAGGACCGCGCAGTCACGAATGTCCGCTCCGGCGACACGAACCGCACGCTCATCACCGCGTCGGACATTGCCGGCGGCATCAAGGTCACCTATTTCTTCCGCAGGGCCGGCATCAGGATTCCGGTCAGCTATACGCTCGGCGAGGACTATCTGCAGGTCAGCATTGACACGGGCAGCATCACCGAGAAATACGGCGCGGATTCCGAGGAATCGCAGGTGCTGACGCACCAGATCGCCGTGCTCAATGCCTTCGGCGCCGCGGACAGCACGGAGCAGGGCAGCTTTGTCATTCCGGACGGCAGCGGCGCACAGATCAATTTCAACAATCAGAAATATGCGGCGCGCACCTATGCGCAGCTGATCTACGACACGGACAAAACCGCGGTTCCCAAGACAAAGGGGCCGGTCGTCGAGGGTGTTTCCCTGCCGATGTACGGGATTCTCAAGGGCGAAAACGCGATGCTCGCCGTCGCGGCAAAGGGCGACGGGAGCTGCTGGCTCTGCGCGGATGTCAGCGGAAAGGGACAGTCCAACACGGAGTACAACCGCTGCTATTTCCGGTTCATGATCCGGTCGTCCGATCAGTTTTACATGGGCGGTGACCAGTTAAATCCGCTCAATGTCTATGAAAAGCAGTTTGAGAAGAAGGAGCTTCAGGTGCGGTATTATCCGCTCTGCAATGCGGATTCTGTCAACGAGGACGGCGGCGCACAGCTCGATTACGCGGACATCGCGGCGCGGTACCGGCAGTATCTGACCGAGGAGGCCGGCGTGACGGCGAAGACAAAGCCCGACAGCAGCGCGCTGTATCTCGACCTGTACGGCGGCTGCATGAAGCGGCGGAATGTGCTGGGCTTCCCCGTCTCGATGAAAACGGCGATGACCTCATTTGACGAAATGCAGGAGATTCTGGAGCAGATCCGGACGGCGGGCGCGGACGATCTGGTTGTCTCTGTCAACCGCTGGACGGATGCCGGCATCCGCGGCGAGGTCGATTACAAGGCGAAGCCCTCCGGCACGCTCGGCGGCAAATCAGGCTTCAAAAAGCTGACCGATTACATGACGGACAACGGCATCGCGTGGTATCCGACGGTCAGCAACACCGCGTATTACTCCGGGCAGGGCTACTGGTCGCTGACGGATACGGCGGTGCGGGTGTCGGGCTCGTTTGCGCGCATTGTCGATTACGAACGCGCCTACGGCGTGCCGTACGGCAACAAGAAAACGATGTCTCTGCTCTCTCCGGCGGCCTTCCCGCGGCTGTATGACCGGCTGCTGGAGAATTATCAGAAGGCAGGGCTGCAATCGGTCAGTCCCGGCGCACTGTCCTCCGAGCTGTACGGCGATTACGGCAAAAAATCCGGCACGACCCGCGACGAGACAATGGGTTATGTCGCGGACAGTCTCGGAAAGCTGCGGTCCGGACTCGGCTCGGTGCTGGTGAAGGACCCGAACGCGTATGTGCTGCCCGCCGCGGACTGCATCACCGATCTGCCGCTGTATTCCAGCGGGTTCAACCTCTTTGACCGGGACATTCCGCTGGTTCAGACGGTGCTGCACGGCCTGATTCCCTATTCGACAAAGGCGGTCAACGGCAGCGCGGATGCGGAGCGGCTGGTTCTGCTGGCGCTGGCAACCGGCAGCAATCTGCACTTTGACCTGATCGGGGCGGAGACCAGCCGGCTGAAGGACACGGATTTTGACATTTACTTTTACGCGTATGCCGGCTACTGGACAGAGAACGCCGCACAGTACGACCTGTTTGCACGGGACATCCTGCGGGCGGTCAGCGACGCGCACATCATCCGGTGTACGGAAACGGACGGCGTCATCACGACCGTGTACTCCAACGGCGTGACCACGGCGGTCAGCCTGACGGACGGCGCTGTCACGATGAACGGTCAGACGCGGTATCTGCGGGACTACATCAGGGAAGGAGCTGAGGTCTTCGGATGAAAATACCGTATGAACGGAGAAAGTCGCTGTACGGCTACGGTTTTATCTCGATCTGGCTGATCGGCACCGTACTCTGGTTCCTGATTCCGCTGGCGGAGTCCCTCTGCTACTGCTTCATGGACAACAAGCTGCTGAAGCCCGATACCGGCGGAATGCGCAAGGTCTGGCTCCCGCTTTCCGACGGCAGGTGGCTGGAGAATTTCCGCTATGTGTTCGCGGCGGATCCGAAATTTAAGGAGAGCCTGATTGCCGTCTTAAAGGACACGCTGATTCAGACGCCGATGATTCTGATTTTTTCGCTGTTCATCGCCGTCGTGCTGAATCAGAAGTTCAGGGGCAGAGGCTTTGCGCGTGCGATTTTCTTCCTGCCGGTCATCATTGCGACCGGTCCGGTTTACAACATCATCAGCGGCAACATCGCCGCCACGGGCGCGGACAGCGGTGTGCAGTTCTCGACGCTCTTTGAGACAGATCTGGTCGGCGACCTGCTCGATTATCTCGGCGTCATGAACATCAGCTCCGGTCTGACCGATTTCATCAACGCGGTCGTGACCAACATCTTCGGGCTGGTCTGGAGCTCCGGCATCCAGATTCTGATTTTCCTTGCGGCGCTTCAGAATATCCCTGTCTCCGCAAAGGAGGCGGCGTCGATGGAGGGCGCGACCGCGTGGGAATACTTCTGGAAGATCACGCTGCCCTATGTCAGCCCGATGATTCTCGCAAATTTCATCTACACGGTCATTGACTCCTTCACCCGGACGGACAACGCCGTCATGATGCGCGTGCTGGACAAGCAGCAGGTGGACTGGGACTTCGCCTACGCCTCTGCAATGGTCTGGAGCTATTTCGCAATCGTCATGGCGGTCGTGGGCGTCGTGGTGCTCATCGTCAACCGGTTCGTGTTCTATGAAGTGGAGTAAAAGGGGGTGACGGGAATGAAACAGTCAAAACAGACCCCTGAAGCGGTTCCGGCGGAAGCAGTGACCGCCGTTTCGCAGAAAAAACGGACTTTGATACAGGGTTATATCCTCTTTTCTCTATGTCTGAAGGCACTTCCACTACAACTTTACATTTACCTATATCTGCTAACATCTCAGCTAATTGTTTTATAGTAAAAACAGAAGCGGAATCCGCAATATTATAGGCCTCTCCTGATGAACCTTTTAACAATATAAACA